>DAICZX010000053.1 GCA_027310925.1 Candidatus Parcubacteria bacterium | reverse complement strand
TTTGTACACCACCCGCACCGACTTGTACGCCATAGTGAAAGGATACCGTAGAAGAATTAATATTAGCGAGTATGGTTACAGTATGTGTTGCAATAGGGTTTGTTGCATTTGGGACAGAACCCATGACTGTTAGCTGTTTTGTGCCGGTACTTATATTTGAGACTTGGACGGTGAAGGTACCGTTGCCGAGTGGAGTATTTGTCTCACCAGAATAATCTTCCTCCTGATTCAATTGATATATAGCTTCATCCACGCCACCCTCGGCGATAGCGAGTGCTTGTGCGCTTGCGATAGCGTATTGTGTGCTTCGTGTTGAGCTTGTAACAAAATTCAGGTATGCAGTAGCGATGGTAAAAAAAATACCAAGAAAGACGAGCATCAATACCAGCACGTATCCACGATTGTATGTTGGTGTGGCGAAGGTGTGTCGCATATAAAATTGATTAATAATTACGTAACCGGATCTGTTCTTGCAGGTGGTCAGAAATGGTGTCCTGTTTGACTGTTGCCCTTGTCTGTATATCAACCATCACCGTATTCACCTGAGTGAAATCAGAACTGTTGTAAGTAAATATAATTGTGTTCACGTCGGATCCTAGTAGTTTCGTACCAGACACACGGCTGCTCAATACATTTGCTTCAAGATGAAGATATGCATTTGCACCAATAACATAGAATTCCGCATAATCATACGTATTTGTTATAACGTTTCCAGAGCCATCAATTGATGGAATCTCAAGAACGAGGGTAGTCGAAGAAGATGTCGCCGTCCCATCTGAAAATACGTGTGTTTGAAGTACGGCATCTGCAGGAAGCGCAAGTGATTCTATTCCATGTAGTATGGCGTTTGCCGAGTCAGATGATTCCACAGATGTTTGTTCATACATCACCGCCATATTGAAATTGTAAATTAGAAGACCGAAAGTGATCATCATGCTAACAGTTAAGGCGATGACAATCATCGTCTCTATAAGAGTAAAAGCGTGCTGTCTTGTGCAATATGAAAATTTCATGGGATTCCGCCAGTCTGCGTGATAAGCGTTGACAGCGAAACCGTACTTGACGCAGCAAAACCCGCTTCTTGCCACAGTACACTCGCAGTTACCTCATCTGTTTTCGCATTGTATGCACTAACCACGAGCGTGGTAGTTGCAGTAGGGATCGTACTCACCAGGCTATTTGAAAATGAGCCGCTCGGGGGGAGGGATGCGTATCCGTTCATACGCAAATTTTCAAGTTCGTTATTGGTGATGGCAAGCGCGATACTCTCATTCGTTGAAAACTTCACAAGGGCGCCACTTCGGATGATCGACTGCAATAGGATCAACGCAATACCCAAAAAAAAGATAGAAACAATGACTTCTATGAGTGTGAATCCGCGGGATACACGCATATTTAAAAGGCGGATGACAACGAATAAATCGGTGCAATCATTGCGACGGCGAAAATACCAACGATAGTACCAATAAACAACATGAGAACTGGCTCGATGATGGTTGAGAGATCTTTCGTCTTCTCTGCGACATCCTCTTCATAAAATTCTGCGATCTGTTTCAACATCTCGGAAACCTTGCCGGTCTCCTCTCCGACCGAAAGCATATCACTCATCAGGATCGGGTAAAGCTTTGTGTGCTCGGCGAATGCAGTTGATAGAAGTTCGCCTTTCTTAACGCGTTCTTCTGCCTCACTGATCACATTTGCGAAAACATCTGTGTGCACAACATCCTTTGTTATTGAGAGGGCCTCAAGAACAGGAACGCCAGAAGAAAGAAGAGAGGAAAGGGTGCGGGATGCACGTGCGGCGTAAGTTTCACGTATGAGTTCATTTATGACCGGTAGATAAAGTGCGCCGGAGAGCACAACGTTACTGCCCGTTCTAGAGCGAACAAACGTGATGCTCCCAATAATAATCGCAATGAGTCCGAGAAATACAAGTGCAACATTGGCAACCATAAAATTTGATACAGCGACAATAATACGGGTGGCAAGTGGCAATGGCACATGGAGCTCTGTAAAGGTGCTCGTTAGGGTTGGTACGACGAAAATAAGCATGAGAACGCCTACGATGATTATCGCAGTGATAACGATTGACGGATAAATCATGGCACCTTTTATCTTACGCACTAATGTCTCTGAGCGTTCCATTTGGACCGCGACAACGTTGAGTGCATCGGTTAGGGAACCTGACTCTTCACCCGCCCTTACCATCGCGATAAAGAGTTCAGGAAATATTTTTGGATAGGCAGATAGTGCTTCGTGAAATGAAGACCCCTTTTTGATTGAATCGGAAATCTTTGTAACAATTGTCTTTAAACGTTTATTACTCGACTGGCGTTCAATAACTGATAGTGCTCGGGAAAGCGGTAGGCCGGCGTTGAGCATTGCAGAAAGATTTCGCGCCAACCTGATTATTTCAGCGCGTTTTACACCCGTTCCTATAGAGATATTGAGCCATGCGGGAAGTACAAATCTCTCAGCATTATCCTCGAGTTCTGTAACCGTGCCCCCTTCTTTCTGTATCTGGTCATATACCGCGAAGCGCGAGGGTGCCTCGACAGTACGTATCTCATCTGGTGCACTGCCCTTTCTTATAGTTACGCGAAACTTCATGCCTATTCAGTTATCGCACGCAAAACCTCCTCGAGACTTGTGATACCGCGTGCGGCCTTATAAAGACCATCCTCGAACATTGTGAGCATACCTTCCTTTTTTGCTTGTGCTTCCAAAGCATCACTTGTGCTAGAATGTAGGATGATTTCGCGTATTGTGGGAGAAACTGCTAGAACCTCGTGAATACCGATACGAGTTTTGTAGCCATCCTCGCATTCGGCTGAGGGGATGGGTCGATAAAAACGAAGATCGTCAAGCGATGATCCTGTTTTCACAAGTTTTTCGTCCTGGAGTGCCTTAAATGCGGCGTTAAATTCCGCGTCGCTCGCGATTTTCGCGCGCGTGACTTTATCCATCACATACTCTTCTTTCTCTTCACAGAACTTGCGCACAAGGCGTTGTCCGATAATAACACGGAGAGTAGAGACGAGAAGAAACGGTTCAACACCCATATCGATAAGGCGTGGTATGGCGCCTGCGGCGCTGTTGGTGTGAATGGTTGAGAGTACAAGATGGCCGGTGAGGGCCGCGTTAATCGCGAGCGATGCCGTCTCATTGTCGCGAATCTCACCAACCATAATGATGTCAGGATCCTGACGTACGAGCGATCGAAGTCCATTTGCGAACGTGAATCCTATTTGCGGATTCACCTGTGTTTGATTGATGCGTTTCATTTGATATTCAATCGGGTCTTCGATTGTCGATATGTTGACGTCTGGTCGGTTCAGGATGTCTAGCATGGTATAGAGCGTCGTGGTCTTACCAGAACCAGTTGGTCCTGAGACGAGAATAATGCCAGTCGTTTGTTTGAGCGCGTGGTGGATTCGCTCCATATTTTCACCATGCAGGCCGAGCACGTCAAGCGTGAAGCCTTCACCCGTCTCACGCAAAAGACGCATGACTGTTTTTTCACCAAAAAATGTCGGGAGGATTGAGACCCGGAAAGAGACGCGATCGCTCTCGGTTTCCATCTTAAAACGTCCGTCTTGCGGAAGACGTTTTTCATCAAGCTTCAAGTTTGAAAGTACTTTGATGCGCGCGACGATACCGGCAGCAGCGGCAGGTGGTAGCGTCATTGCGTCATGAAGTATGCCATCTATACGATAACGAACCAATACCTCGTCTTCCATCGGCTCAATATGAATATCGGAAGCGCCTTGCACGATTGCATGCCGCAATAGCGTATCAACGATGCGTACGATCGGCAGATCTTCAGCCATCTTTTTTAGTTCTTCACCCGAGAGTTCTTTCCCATCCTGAGAAATGATACGAATTTTCCCTGCCTCGGTTGAGATGATATCTCCAAACTCATCTTTGAGTGATTTCTGGTATTGTAAGAGTGCATATTTTATACTCTCTGTGTCAGTCAATCGGGGTAATATCTTAAGACCAGTCTTTTTTCGTACCGAATCTATTGAGGCGAGATCTTCGACGTCAAGCATCGCGACTTCAAGTGAATCGTTCTCCTTTTTGAACGCGATAATGTTATGTGTGCGCGCAATTGGCTCAGGGATAAGGGCAAGGATATCGATTGGGATGTGATGTTCTTTCAGATTTACGAACGGGATACCAAGCATATATGCTTGAATACGGCGGAGCGCATCTTCAGTTAAATAACCGCGCGATACAAGTACATCACCAAGTGGTTGCCCACGTTTTTTTGATTCATCGATAGCAGCATCAACATCCTTCTTGGCAACAAGCCCGGAATCGATGACGAACTCTTTGAGCTCTTCCCCCACGACGTGCATATATATTTAGTATAGCGTGCTCTACCCTATCAAAGTGACAAATTTCACACCGGCTTCTTTACTAGAGCAAAGCTATTCAAATTAAATCGACATAAAAGGACGCAAGTTCTTACGTATCTCCTCGAAAACCTTATCCTTCCTCACTCCTACGATTCCCATTTTCTTTTTCTCCTCAAGAAGTTCGCGTATTTTCCACAACTCTCTTTCTAGGATGGGAGCTAAACTTTCGGATCCTCTCTCACCGTTTTTCTTGGCATAATTTGTGAAAGCCTCAAGTTGCAGAGCAACCTCTTCAAGAATCGTAATTTGTGCCGGATGTCTACTCAACTCTTTATTCTTTCTATTCATCCACAAAAGGGCGAGATCTTTCAGTCTCTCTATTTCAACCCCGACAATTACCTGTGGCACCTTTTCCAGGTGTGCCCTGTAGTGTTGTCGATCTGAATAAAAATACTTCACCTCCCCTAGATGACCCTTATCTATTCTAGCGCGTATCGGATCAAATTTTTTGTGCAGATCTTTGCTTCCAAATGTCACATCAATGCCGAGAGCCAGGTGTGAGAACCCCTGATGCTCTCCTTTAATCTCGGCAACCATATCAATCCCGTTCACGTAGTCGTCAAAAGGAGACGTTTTAATGACCTCGCATCCTGAACCAAACCAATCACTCAATTCGCCGTGTTCGCAGACAATGGCTTCGAAAATATCGGCATAGGTTTTGCTTGGCGAAGGTTCAAACAGCTCTTCAAGACGCTTCACTTCCGCGATATCACGCGCAAGAATATTTTCGTCATATAAACCGGTGAACCTCTCAAGCTTTATTTCGTTTTCGGTTAGAACTTTTTTTGCACGTTCATGTGCTTCGTCTAGGTGTAAGTATGAACTTTCAAACATTTTCGCGTGTTCAGGGTTTCGATAAATTGGGTGTTTTTCAGACATATCTTTTAATATAAAGAATACCAGTGTATTGGTA
>DAICZX010000037.1 GCA_027310925.1 Candidatus Parcubacteria bacterium | reverse complement strand
CCTATAACCCATCAGGCGCACAAAGCGTTCGAGATAGGTTGACGTCGTGATCGCGGAATCCGCCTTGACAAATACCTGCTTGAAAAGCGGGTAAAGGACGCCGACTCTGCGCTTTAGATAATCGATTGGGTCGCCATCATCAGCTCGGACGACATATAACACTCGAGGAAACAGGAATTTGAAGAAGAGCGGTGCGAATGAAGCGTAACTGGTCATCACTGAACAAACGGCATCATAGGGTTTGCGCCGATGGAGAACAGTTGCTGCCACGAGTGCCCAGAAAGGATAGAGGTATTTATTCACGACCAGCGGGAACTTATTGAGATCTGCAATTTTCGCACCAGGACGTGCAAAGCCGATACGGAAGATATCAATGTTCCCTACCCGTTCGAATTTCGGCAACGTGCTATCAAAGCGTAGTGTAATCATATCAAAGGTGTACTCGCTTGGAGGTATTCGTTTCGTCATCTCTTTGATCGCAATCTCCGCTCCACCGATGAAGGGGTGGTACGTGAGCGAGAAGAAAAGAATGCGTTTCATGGTAATAGGCGGATCCAGTCTGGCTTAAATTCCGTCACCGATTCCTTTGCGGAGATCGTACCTATAATATGAACATATTTTTTTGAGAGGTTCGCGACGGTGTGGCGTTTTCCCGACTCGCTTACGACAACATCGCCACCTCGCAGAAGCGCTCCTGTCTGACGGATCGCGTCGATATCGTGTTCAGTGAGCGTGTCACTCTCGATAAAGAATGCTTCTCCAAATTGGATGAGATTGATCTCGTCCACATTGTGATGACTATGGAAAGGCTGGACATACATAGGAGGCAGTTCGGTGAGCACATACTTGATAGGGACAATGCCACCGTCTCGCGCGGCTATGTTCTCGACATACCTACGAATTTCGAATCCTGATGCACGAGCATGGTCGAGAATTCTATCGAGACCAGAGTGGTTCCCATCATAACGATGATACTGGCCGTTCTCGCCAACGGCTTTTCTAGGGTTGATGATGGCAACTCCGAGTTCTTCTTTCCGAAGGATGTACATATCCATTTAACCGCAATGCGATTCTTATGAATGCAATCATACCAGGGGAACGCCCTGCACAAAAAAGGCCGGTAATCGCCGGCCTCTCTTGGTTAGGTGAGATGTTCAATAGGAACCTCACCGCCTCCTGTACTTTTTAGACCTTCCTGCCACCTTTCGGCGGAAACTACGTTTTGAGTAATGGCCTCCCTCAAAGCTTCCGCCTCCTCTCGATTTGAGTACCGCGCGATGACTACATACGTCCCAGCTTCCTCAATGATTTGCGGATCGCCAGACGGCTGATGCCAATCTGCTGTTGTTGTCATGACTACCTCCAATAACTGTACCTGGTAAAATAATACATCGTTATCTGTCTGATTGCAAACTGCTCATCTGCGCGGCGACATCCCAGAGTCGATTCGCAATCGCCAGATCATTTGCACGTGGCGAAACCGGAACAACCCTCTTCTTGCTGAAATATTCCCCGCTTATGGTTGCGACATTGGGTGCCGTGGCGAGATAGACGCTTGTTTCGGCGCCTTCTGCTGGCGTGGGGAGAGTCCTCTTGAAGAAGAATGCGGCGATCGGATTCATCGCGCGAACGTTCTGCATCGTCATCTTGGTGCCTATAACGCCAGGGTGGAGCGCATTGACTGTCACACCACTCCCGGAAAGATCCTTCGCCAGCTTCTTGGTGAAGAGGATGATTGCGAGTTTCGATCGCGCATATGCCTTGTATTTATCAAAACTTCTACCTTTAAAGTCACCGAAATCTATCTCTCCTTCCGCATGAAGCGAAGACGAAACATTAACGATTCTAGACGGCGCTGCCGCTTTGATAAGTGGCAAAAGGAGGTTGGTGATGAGGAACGGTGCGAGAAAGTTGACCGCTAAATTGAGCTCGATACCGTCATTCGACTCCTCACGCTCTTGCGGCATGACGCCGGCGTTATTAACAAGGACATCGAGTTGCTCATGCTCGCGCGCGAATGAGGTGCACATCTCTCGAATCGAATCGAATGACGCTAGGTCGCAGATGACAAAGGAGATGTGCGAGTTGCCTGAGCGCGCAACGGCCTCGCTCAGTGCTTCCTCACCAGATTTGCGTGTACGGGCAGTAAAAACAACCGAGTGCCCCTGTCTAGCAAGCGCAATCACCGTCTCCTTGCCGATTCCGCTCGTACCACCAGTAACGAGAATGAGTTTCTTATCGGACATTACAAAAATATGAAGACCTCACCCGTGTGCTCCATAACGCCAGTCTTCTATGGTGAATAGAAGACACAGCCACGCGCAGCATCGTCCTATCGTTTGCCGATGGCAATGGCAACACGGGCCCCCACAAC
>DAICZX010000030.1 GCA_027310925.1 Candidatus Parcubacteria bacterium | reverse complement strand
CATATGAACCATCCTTACGTGCAAAAGGTTTTGTTTGTCGAACGACAACGGCACGATAGATGTCCTTCTTCTTAACTGCCTTGCGCGGTTCAGTGGTCTGAATGGAAATAACGACAACATCACCAATACCAGCATAACGACGTTTAGATCCGCCGAGTACCTTGAAAATTCTGGCGATTTTACCGCCGGAATTATCCGCAACTACCACGATAGATCGGTCCTGTAACATAATCAATTTCTAATATCTACTTTCCCGCCAACAATACGAAAGTGTTTTGACTTTGAGATCGGCCGCGTTGCCATGATGGTAACCGTGTCACCGACCTGTACCGTGTTGCCTGGGTTGTGCACAAGATACTTTTTCGATCGCACAAGATATTTCTTATATTTAACATTTTTTACATAGCGATCGACCTTGACTGTTACCGTATCCTTCATAGCCGTCTTAACGACGACGCCAACAAACGACTGTGGATGAGTAGTTTTTTGTTCCATACAGTTTAGATGGCTTTCAGCACACGAATATGCTGCTCGGTCAGTACGCGAGCAATTGTCGCACGCAGTCTCCGTGCAGCGTTCGGATCCTTGGCGCGCGCGCCGGCTGCAGAAAAACGCTCGGTGCGAAGCATGGCACGCGTCTCAGCAAGTATATTGCTGAGTTCCTGATCAGTCTTCATTGCCATAATATCTCTTTTTGTCATACAAATGCTATAAAAGCAAATTAACGTGCAATGATTGCAGTTTTTACTGGCAATTTCATACCTGCTTGCCGCAAATATGCACGAGCAATGTCCTCAGGGACCCCATCGATCTCGAAGAGGATGCGCCCAGGACGTACCTCAAACACGTAATGCTTCGGATCACCCTTACCGCTACCCATACCGACTTCAGCGGGCTTCGCGGTCACTGGACGATCAGGGAAAATTCGAATGGAAAGCTTCCCTGTCTTCGCGGTCGCACGCGTAAGTACTTTACGTACTGACTCGATCTGATTACTGGTCACACGTGCGCTCGAGAGCGCCTTAAGCCCAAACGAGCCGAAAACAATGGTCGTGCCACGTGTATCTGGGCGATTCAAACGTTTCGCGCTCTTGCGCTGAGTCTGCCACTTACGATGCTTTACCTTTTTGGGAAATAACATACGAAAATATTAACCGCGAGAAGACGTGCTTTCTGGTACACGAACCGGGGTCTTCTTCTCCTGGTACACGTTACCTCGATAAATCCACACCTTAATGCCGATAACGCCATAGGGTAGATACGCCTGTTCGTGCGCAAAATCTATATCCGCACGAAATGTTTGCAGTGGGATACGGCCCTTCTTAAGCTCCTCCTTACGGCTCATCTCCGCTCCGCCAAGTCTCCCCGAAATCGCGATACGCACGCCCTCCACTTCGCGCACGGCAATAACCTTTTCTACGGTCTGCTTAAGTACGCGGCGAAACGGCATACGCTTCTCGAGTCCCTCGGCAACCATGTAAGCAACAACGGAGGCATCAGTTTCAGGTTGACGCACTTCAACGATATCGAACTTGAGAGTTCTGCGGTCGGTCGGCGCAATACGGCGTACCAGATTCAAGAGCTCTGTACGTAACTTGGCCGCATTTTCTCCTGAACGCCCGATAACGAGCCCGGGACGCCCAGTGGATAGGACAACGCGTAATTCGTTTGCTGAACGCTCAATCTCGACACCACTTGTGTAAGTGCCGCGCAAACGTTTCGTGAGGAAACGGCGAATTAGTTCATCCACCTTGATATTCTCGCGGTAACTCTTCTTGTCTACGGAAAACCAGCGACTTTTCCAGTCTCTGATGATACCGAGACGATGCGCATAGGGATGTACGGTGTGTGTCATACACTAAATTTAAGCGAGTGTTACTTTCACGCGACTTTTCCGACGGCGAATGAGTGAGGCGCGGCCGAAAGCGCGGGGCATATATTTTTTCAGTATGCCTGCACTCTCAACCGTGATTGATTGCACCGTCATTTCGTCAGGATTCTCACCCCTTTCCTTTGCGTTTGCCGCCGCACTCCTGATGAGTTTCTCAATGGGCTCAGCTGCACGCTTCGGAAGAAACTGAAGAATCGCGAGTGCCGCTGGGATTTTCTTTCCTTTCACAAGATCCGTAACGAGACGGACTTTGCGCGGTGTTTGATTGTGACTTTGGAGAATTGCTTGCGTCATATGCTTATTACTTTGTGGCAGGCGTGGCGGGTGCCTTCGCCGCCTTTGCTGAAGCGATTTCTGCCTTCTGCTTCTTCTGCTCCATTTCTTTCTGCATCTTGCCTCCGTGGCGGATAAACTTTTTGGTTGGCGAGAATTCGCCGAGACGATGCCCGACCATTTCCTCGGAAACGAGTACCTCGAGGTGCTGTTTACCATTATGGACGCCAAAGGTAAATCCAATCATATCGGGACTTATTTGACTCCGGCGTGCCCACGTTTTAATAATGCCAGCCGATGCCGGTTTTGCATTCAAGACCTTCTTCAGGAGTTTAGCATCCACGAAGGGTCCTTTTTTAAGTGAGCGAGCCATATGAAGTAATGAAAAGCCCGCGCAAGCGCGAGACAGTTAAAAGATACAGGAACGGCGACAAATCGTCAATCATCATACCTTGTAGCTAATAATAAACGTCATTGAACCCGCCTCTGGTAGATACTAATTTTGGTACCGTGCCACCGAACAAGCAAGGGATCCCTGACAAGCCTGCTGCCTTTTAGGTATACTGGTCGGTGTATGCGGAGAGATTTCATCATCGGTATTGTGGTTATCCTCGCCGTTATCATCGGGGTTGCCTTCTATGCCGTCACGAGGTCCACGCCCGCAAAAGCGCCAGGAACTAACGGGATTGGAATCACCCTGCCTGCGAACGGCAACTATACCGAGCACACGCCATATTACGATATGGCGGTGAACTATCCGACAACCACACCTCTCGCTGGCGATGCGAATGCCTCCGCAATCACGCTCATCAAGAATTTCGTGGCAGGTGAAATTGCGCAATTCAAGACTGGCTCCGATACCACCCATAAGGACACGCTCCAGATCACCTATCTCATCGGTTCGTCCGCACGGACGCTCTCATATATATTTACCATCTATGAAAATATTGGCGGTGTACATGATATGTACTTCCACACGTTCGTATTCGATACCACGACCGGACAAAAACTTTCGCTCGCCGACCTCTTTCTACCCGGCACCCATTATCTCGATATACTCTCTCGTATAAGTCGTGCGGAATTACCAAACATCATCGGTAACAGTATGACAAATCCAGCCACCATTGCCAGCGGCACGACACCGGACGGGAGAAATTTCTCAAACTTCTTTTTTGATAACAACGACTTTGTCCTTTTGTTTCCACCCTATCAAGTAGCCTCCTATGCAGCCGGTCCGCAGACACTGCGTATACCACCTCAGAAACTCTCTAGAATACTAAAACCAGAATTCTGAATATAGAAATCCCCGCCTAGGCGGGGATTCTTAAATTTAAAATCTACTCATTGTTCTTCTGGGAAAGAAGGTTTTGAACCTGTTTTGAGAGATTCCATATAACAACGGGTGCCTGAGCTGCAGTGATAAATGAAATTTATTACTTTTCCCCCATTCTCTACTTGAACCATAGTATATCCATCGCTAGCTTTAACTTCTTTCCTGCACACTGCGGATGCACATATTATTACTCTTCCAAGGGTGAGCACGTTCATGGCGATACCCCCTCTCGTACCTACTCTCTGAGGAGTAAGGATAGCATCCAATTGAGGACTGAGATTAACCCTTGCGCTTCTTGCCAACCTTGCGGCGCGAAATTATAAAAGCGTTTGAATACTTTTTTGGGGTGCGCGTCTTCTGACCCTTGCCCGATGGTTTACCCCACATGGTCTTCGCACGACGTAATCCACGACCTTGTTTCCCTTCGCCGCCACCGTGCGGATGGTCAACTGGATTCATAGCGGTACCGCGAACCGTCGGGCGAATACCCATCCAGCGGCTACGACCAGCTTTACCGATAACGACCAGGTTGTATTCTTCATTACCAACAGTGCCAACACTTGCCCACGCGAGGTCCGAAATTTGGCGTATCTCAGTTGAGGGGAGTTTCAGCTGTGCATAACCTGCATCATGTGCAACTACTTCGGCAAAATTTCCTGCAGAGCGAACAAGGCGTGCCCCTGCACCTGGTGAAATCTCAATATTGTAGACGAAGGTACCTACCGGTATAGAGCCTAGTGGGAGACGGTTACCTAAAACGACCGGGGCGTCGGCGGAAACAATAAAAGAATCGCCGACTTTCATCGCCTTTGGTAAAACAACGTATCGCCGCGCACCATCCCGATAGAGGACGAGTCCGATAAAGGCTGAGCGAAACGGATCGTATTCAATGGTCTCAATTTTTGCAGGGATATTTTTCTTATCATAGGAAAAGTCAACCTCACGCAATCGACGCTTGTGCCCACCACCCTGGTGACGCGTAGTGATACGGCCAAAGGCATTTCGACCACCACGACGCTTCTTCTTTTTCAGCAAAGGTTTGTGTGGCGCATCACCGGAAAGAAGCTCCTTGTATGGGAGAGTGGTCATGAAGCGACGACTTTTAGTAGTTGGGCGATAGGATTTCATAAAAATAATTAAGCAAATTGGATGCTGTCACCAGCCGCAAGGTAAACGTAGGCCTTACGGCGCGACGTTCTAGAACCTTCACCACGACGGGTACGTAATGCTTTGTGCTTCGCCGGGAGATTGACGATACGTACCTTGCACGGCTCGACATTATATATCTCCTTGAGCGCTCCTGCGATTTCAGCCTTTGTCGCACGCGCAGGAACCTCGAATGTGTAGATTCCTTTTTCTGTCATAATAAGCGCTTTTTCTGAGAACCAAGGTGCATGAATTATGTCATGTGCGGTCCCGTTAATGGGTGTTGTGCTACGTGCACGGCACACGCGAGTAGTCTTACCCTTCTTCTCTTTCTTATTTTTCACTGTGGTACCAAAAATTGCCATAATAATTTATTTGGACTTAACCCGGGCGGAAAGTGCGGCAAACGCAACCTCTGGCTTCTCAATAATGAGGTACTTGTGCGTCATGATGTCGACCGGGTTTAAGTTACGCACTTCTTCAGTCATTATGTTCCTGAAGTTGCCAAAGCTCTTCATGGTGTGCGTGTCGTATGTGGCAAGCGCGAGAAGTGCCGCGTTTTTCGTCTTTGTGGCAAGATCTGCGACGGCAGCACCCTTCGCAAGTTTTTCAAGCATACTCTTCGCCATCACAGCCTTTGGAGCACTAAACGTAAGGGCGTCAATAAAGATTATTTCACCATCTTTAGCTTTTCGTGAAAGCACCGAGACGAGTGCGCCGATACGCATTTTGCGGTTAAGCTTCTCGCTATAATCACGCTCACTTCGCGGACCGAACGTAATGCCACCATGACGCCAAATCGGCGAACGACTAGAGCCGTGGCGCGCCTGTCCTGTCCCTTTTTGCTTCCACGGTTTCTTACCCCCACCCGAAACCTCGGCACGATTTTTAGTGTGCGCACGGTTCTGACGCGCATTGGCCTGCATCGCAGTCGTAACCTGATGTACCAAATCAGCTCGCCACGGTGCGCCGAATAGACTCTCTGGAAGAGAGACTGTACCAACCTTTTCGCCGCTCATTGAGAAAACCGGCATCTCACGCGCTACCATTGTAGCTTTTGTCGAGGGTCTCGACTTATTTTTGGGAGTTTTCTTTGTGATAGTCATGATACGTAAATTACACGGAAACAACCTCGAGGAGCGTACCGCGACGACCGGGCACAGCACCAGAAACGATAATCTCGCCGGCCGTCGCATTGACTGCGAGCACTTTAAGATTCGCCACAGTTACGCGATTACCACCCATACGACCAGCCATACGCATGCCTTTCGCGACACGCCCACCCGCACGACCACCTGACCCGCCGATGGAGCCTGGTGCGCGCTCAGTGTGCTTTTGGCCGTGCGTGCGCGGACCACCATGAAAACCATGCCGCTTTACCACGCCGGCGAAACCCTTACCCTTGGTAATACCAGAAACTCGCACTGTATCGCCCACCGTAAAAACCGATGCATCAATCGTGTTGTTAATTTCTGTCATCTCCTCGGTACGAAACTCGCGAATAGCCTCATAACCCTTCCCTTTAGTATGGCCGAGAACTGCCTTGCTAGTGTTCTTAGTTTTACGAACGCCCCGACCGATCTGAATAGCCGCATAACCATCCTTACCGTCCATAGTTTTCACTTGCGTTACTGTTACTGGATCGGCGATAAGAATGGTTCCTGCACGAGCGCGACCGTCCTCCCCGAACACGCGGGTCATGCTTTCCTTCTTGGCGAGAATAAATTTCATTTTTAAAGCAAAACGCGCAACGGCAAGTCGCTTTGCGCGAGTTGCTATAGGACCGGTCGTAGGCACCGTTCGTGGCGTTAACAGCACTCTACACAAATCCATCAAAATATGCAAGAAAAACCGCACACCCCGAAAGGGCATGCGGTTAAACCATTGCGCTCCCAGACCGTCTTGATAGTTCGGAAAAGGATATACAGATCAAGCGAGAAGCAATGATGGTTAATATAGAAGAATTCGAGACGGAAAGCACTTCGAATTCCGTGCTTGAGCGACCATGTCCTCCCACGGATCTGCTCAAGCCCTGTCAAACCAGGACGAACGTTGTTAAGCCTGAGCGAATAGACAGAGATTTTTTTGATACTTTTTTCGACGAATTCAACTGGGTGAGGGCGCGGACCAACTAAACTCATTTGTCCCAATAGTACGTTAATGAGCTGTGGTAACTCGTCCATGTGCGTTTCCCGCAGAAACCTTCCCGGTACCGTAACTCGACTATCGTCTGGCAAAACAATGTCGAATGGATACCCGCTTCCATCCTTCATTGTTCGGAACTTAAAGATGACAAACTGCTTACCACGATAACCAACACGAATCTGTCGAAAAATAATAGGTCCAGGTGAAGTCACCTTAATCCAAATCGCAATAAAGAGCATCAATGGGACTGAGAAGATCAGGATTATGAGCGCGCACACAAAATCAAATATTCTTTTGTTCATCACTTCCTCCTTGAGGCGATAAAAGTGATGGTGGTTATATACCACAAAAATTTACACAGCGTAAAGCAAACATGAAACCGCTCGTACGAGCGGTTTCATGTAAAACCTCTTACGGCAATTCTAAACCATCTTGACGTCTATCGTGACTCCAGAGGGAAGATTGAGGTTCGTGAGGGCCTCAATCACCTTTGGCGACGGGTTCAGAATGTCGACAAGCCGCTTATGGACGCGCATCTCAAACTGTTCGCGCGCATCCTTATGGACAAACGTTGAACGATTCACCGTCCAGCGTTTGATCTCGGTTGGAAGTGGCACGGGGCCGATAACAACTGCGTCAAAACGGGCCGCGGTGTCCATAATCTGTTTCACCGAAAGATCGAGAATTTTATGCTCATAAGCACGGACACGAATCCTGAGTTTGTGTTCCGTTGAGGTTGGCGCAACAACCTTTTTTGCTACGGCCTTTATCCGCGGTGCCTTTGGTACCGCAACTTTTTTCACTTTTGATTTTGTTGCCACTGCTGTTGCCATATGGGTATTAATCCGGATATCGACATTTATGCCGTAATCTTTGTCACGACGCCAGCGCCAACGGTCTTTCCACCTTCTCGGATAGCGAAGCGTTGCTGCTCCTCAAGGGCAACCGGCGCCACAAGTTTCACCTTGAAGGTGACCGTATCGCCAGGCATAACCATTTCTTTACCTTCCGCGAGAGTTACTTCGCCTGTCACGTCCGTCGTACGGATGTAGAACTGTGGCTTATATCCGGAGAAGAATGGTGTGTGCCTGCCACCCTCATCTTTACCAAGAATATAAACTTCCGCTTCAAAATCAGTATGCGGTGTAACCGAGCCGCTCTTGGCAAGAACCTGACCACGATGCACGTCTTCCTTCTTGGTACCACGAAGAAGGAGCCCGGCATTGTCACCTGCCTGACCTTCTTGAAGCTGCTTATTGAACATTTCGATGCCCGTGACGGTTGTCTTTGATGTCGGTTTTATACCGACAATTTCGACTTCCTCGCCAACTTTTACGGCACCACGCTCAATGCGACCAGTGACCACTGTGCCACGACCCTCAATCGAAAAGATGTCTTCAATAGGCATAAGGAATGGCTTGGTGAGCTCGCGTTGCGGCATGTCGAAGTAGGTGTCCATTGTGTCAACAAGCTCTTTCACCTTTATCGCGTACTCATCATTGATGTCCTTCGCTTCAAGGGCACGGAGACCGGAACCACGGATAATTGGTGTGTTCGCACCATCGTAACCCTGCTTTGTGAGAAGCGCGTGGATTTCCTCTTCGACGAGGTCGATGAGGTCCTTATCGGCGACCATGTCAACCTTGTTGAGGAAGACGATGAGTTTCTTAAGACCAACCTGCTTCGCGAGAAGAATGTGCTCGCGCGTCTGAGGCATCACGCCGTCAGTCGCTGCAACTACGAGAATCGCACCGTCCATTTGAGCGGCACCTGTAATCATGTTTTTGATGTAGTCGGCATGTCCCGGCGCGTCAATGTGCGCGTAGTGGCGGTTCGGCGTCTCGTACTCCGAGTGGTGGAGGGCAATGGTGATACCGCGTGCCTTTTCCTCCGGCGCGCTGTCAATCTTATCAACACCTTCGACACGAGCACCGTAGCCCTGGCCCGAGAGCATCGAAAGAACATGTAGGATGCCTGCGGTGAGAGTCGTCTTTCCATGGTCAACGTGACCGATGGTGCCCACGTTCATGTGCGGCTTGTTGCGATTAAATTCTGCCATAATCGGATAAATTAAATTAGTAAATCACGAATAAATCCGACGTGAGTCGGAACGAACTCTCCTCAGCTCGCCGATTCACAAAAGCAGACAAGCCAAAGAGCGACGCCAAGATGCGTTATATATGAATGTAACCGAGCTCGGGCAAAAGCGCAAGATGTGGTTGCATAATAATTTTTTTACAAAACACTCCTGCAGGAACTTCATTCCTTTTTTATTTCCAGATCGCGATGATGTCGGTCGCAACATTATTAGGGACGATGTCATAGTGATCGAATTCCATCGTCATAGACTGCGCGTTCGATGATGATTAAAGCAAGCGCCGCAACTCCGACGCCGTTATTCCAATGTCTCGTAATATACCGTGCCGCGTGCCACTTGGCAGATCTTTGTTTCCATGCACGGAATTGTGGTGATTCTGCCATCCGGGTGTTCAAGAAGCTGGCGGCTTCCCGATTGTCGAACAGTAACAAACCCGGCGCGTTCGATGGCTTTTGCGAGTTTCTTTCCGGAAACCGCAGAAAGCTTAGGCATGCACCGCGACTGTCTCAAATGACTCAAGACCTAACTCTTGCGGAATCGTCTCATGCTGCTCTTTCAGATGCGAGAGATAGAGCCCCATCGCATCGCGCAAGTTTTCGCGTGCTTTCTCTACTGTCTTCCCCCACGTATGTCAGCCAGCAAGAGCCGGCACATAGGCATGAAAGCCGTCTCCGTCCCGCTCGATAATAATCCGGTACGTATAGTTTTTCATCAACTTCAGTATATCACAAACGCCCGCTAAACTGACTATTTCCTACTTGCAATAATGTCCTGCGCTACGTTGTTCGGGACGGTATCATAGTGGTCGAATTCCATCGTCATGCTTCCGCGACCCTCGGTCATTGAACGAAGCGTAGTGGTGTAGCCGAACATTTCGGAGAGCGGTACTTTCGCTTTAATGGCTTTGCTCATGCCGCGGTCTTCCATACCCTCTATCTGGCCACGCTTGCCCGAAAGATTGCCGGTAATGTCGCCCATGAACTGCTCTGGTACGATTACCTCGACACGCATTATCGGTTCAAGAATGATGGGCTTCGCTTTTTGCGCCGCCTCCTGGAAGGCCATTGAGGCGGCGATCTTGAAGGCGATTTCCGAGGAGTCGACATCATGGTATGACCCGTCGTAGAGTTCGATAGAAACATCAACCATTTGGAAACCGGCGAGTAAGCCACGCGCCATCGCCTCACGAACGCCCTTCTCCACCGCCGGGATGTATTCCTGCGGAATGACACCGCCCTTAATGTTGTTGATGAACTCAAAATGATCTTCGCGTGTAACATTCTTAGACACCTTTGCGCCCTCTACAACCGGCTCCAGTTTCTTCATGCGGATCTTCACATGACCGTACTGACCACGGCCACCAGTTTGTTTAATGTATTTGCCCTCGGCCTCTGAGGAACCGAGGATGGTCTCGCGATATGCCACTTGCGGTTTCCCCACATCTGCGACAACATTGAACTCACGTTTCATGCGATCTACAAGAATCTCCAAATGAAGCTCGCCCATGCCAGAAATGATGGTCTCGGCAGTCTCGTCATCAGTTTTGATGCGGAAGGTCGGATCCTCGTCCGCAAGCTTGCGCAACGCGATGCCCATCTTCTCCTGGTCCGCCTTTGTCTTCGGCTCGATGCGCAGGCTTACCACCGGTTCTGGAAACTTAATCTGCTCAAGTACGATTGGGTTTGCCTCGTCACAAAGCGTGTGCGAAGTTTTCGTATCTTTGAGACCGACGGCGGCGGCAATTTCTCCTGTGAATACTTTCGCGACCTCCTCACGTTTATCGGCTTGAAGGCGCACAATACGCCCGACACGCTCTTTGGAGCCCGTTGTCGAGTTATACACATACGAACCAGCAGCGAGGGAACCGGAATAAACACGAAAGAAGGTTAATGCTCCGACGAAAGGGTCAGTTTGAAGCTTGAAGGCAAGCGCACAAAACGGTTCGTCATCTGACGCATGGCGTTCAATTGGTTCGCCTGTCTTCGGATTTGTGCCAGTCGCGGGCGGGACATCAAGCGGACTCGGCAGATAGTCGACAACGGCGTCGAGTACAAGTTGAACACCCTTGTTCTTGAGTGCGCTTCCGCAGTAGACAGGAAATACCTCATTCGCGATAACCGCTTTACGTAGAATAGCCTTTAACTCCGCGAGCGAGGGCTCCTTGCCCTCGAGGTATTCGTTCATTGCCGTGTCATTCTGTTCAACAATGCGTTCTATGAGCTCGGCGCGATACTTCTTCGCGTCCTCAAGAAGACTCGCTGGGATTTCCCCTTCAATTACCTCCTCGCCCATATTCCCTGCGTAGGTGTACGCCCTCATTGTGAGTAAGTCGATCGCTCCCTCGTGCGCTGCCTCTTCGCCAATAGGAATCTGCATACGGATAGCCTTAGGCGAGAGTCGATCAAGAATACTCTTGTACGAATTTTCAAATGATGCGCCAAGACGGTCAAGCTTGTTGATGAAACAAACGCGCGGCACGGAAGCCTCATCGGCATAGCGCCAATTTGTCTCGGATTGAGGTTCAACGCCCGCGACGCCGTCGAAAACAACGATTGCACCATCTAACACCCGCATCGAGCGTTTCACTTCTGCAGTAAAGTCGATGTGTCCCGGAGTGTCGATGATATTGAAACGAAACTTCTTTGTGTCGTCTTTTTTGTCCGCTTCGGTTGTTTTAGTCCAGAAGCAAGTGATAGCGGCAGCCGTGATGGTAATGCCGCGCTCGCGCTCCTGTTCCATCCAGTCGGTCGTTGTCTCGCCTTCATGTACTTCACCGATCTTGTGCTGACTTCCTGTATAGAAAAGTACACGTTCACTCGTGGTTGTCTTCCCTGCGTCGATGTGGGCAATAATGCCAAAGTTACGCACCTTCTCAAGCGGGTAATCGCGGTTCATAGATTAATTATGGATAAAAAATAAAAAGCGCCGTGGCGTTCCCTTAAAGAATAGCCCAAGCAATGTAAAAAGCAAAGGATGAGGCTCGCCAATAGTTGACGAGCCTCAAGTTTTGATAATGTCACAATAGCGACGACGACCTCACGATCGCTACTGGAACCGGAGACTCTCGAAAAAGCAGTTCAGTATTTATGGTCATTGGAAATAACACGCTCAGAGTGATAACGGCTTCGTGGTCACCCTCGCGTCTGGCTTCTGCCCTAGCGAGTACCTCGCCACGAGAGGTGCAAATCTGAACGGTCTCTTTCCATTGTTGTGAATGGACTGTAATCTGCGCCCTCGAAAGCTTATCGGCAATACGAGTCATCCACCACAACAGATCATACGCAGTGAATCGCTTTTTGTTTCCAACAACATTTTTCTTGAACATATGAACCTCCATTGAACACTTAACTTTTAAAGAACCTACCAGGGTTTAACACTATTTAAAT
>DAICZX010000024.1 GCA_027310925.1 Candidatus Parcubacteria bacterium | reverse complement strand
GTCGCACGGCGGAAGTCATCGCGCAATACATGAAGAAAGGTCGCCCGCTTTTCGTCGAGGGGCGCATCCAGACTCGCTAGTGGGAAAGTGAAGGACAGAAAAAATATAGTACTGAGGTTGTCGTGGAGAATTTTCAATTCGGTGATGGTGGCAAAGGAGGCTCCGCGTCAGAAGGTGGTGGCGTATCTCGCGGTGATGTGGTGTCGAACGATGGTGGAGAGAAGGATGGTAGTGAAATAAAGTATCCAGACGAGGAAATTAATCCAGAAGATATACCTTTTTAACTTATTAAGTATGGCATACCAAGCGAAACGTGAAGAAATCGAGATAAAGAAATTCATAGACTACAAAGACAGTGGGTATCTGAAACAGTTTATGAATCCGCACGCGAAGCTTCTTTCAAAGAAGCGCACAGGAGTTCCGGCCGGTAAACAGCGTGAGATTGTACAGGCTGTTAAACGCGCCCGTTATATGGCGCTTCTTCCTTACATCGCAGCGTAACTGGACCATCTCTAGATGTAGCCCTCTCATTATCATTGAGATCGGTATAATCCTTTTGTGAACTAAGAATATTTGGATACCTCGCCACGTATAAATACAATTGTGCGTCACGGTGCCGTTTGCGATGAATTTGTGCCTATTGTTAGGCGACCCGTAATAGTGGGGAAAGTGTGAGACTCTATATATCGAGGATTATAGAGAAACTGCTGATCCAAGTGTCGCCGCAACCTATGGGAAAATTCCTTCAACCTTTAAATTCTCAAACTAACCCGATTTCTTAGACAAGTAAGAGATGTCTGTAACAGATTTTCTGGTTACGCCTTCTCAACACGTTCCGTATACTCGCCTGAATCAGTGTTGATGCGAACGATATCACCCGTATTGATAAAGAGTGGCACGTTTATTTTCGCGCCGGTAATAAGGGTGGCTATCTTGCTGCCGCCAGATACGGTGTTTCCTTTTACTGCAGGCGGTGCATCTTTTATCTCAAGCTCAACTTTCACGGGGATCTTAATCGTCATGGGCTTCCCCTCATAGGTTAGTACTTCGACTGGTGCATTTTGTACAAGCCATTGTACCTTATCATGTACCCCTCCTTCAGGGAAGGAAAAACGATTTTTTGGATTGCCGACTTCAGCAAACCAGCTTTCACCGCGGTTTGTGTAAAGATACTGCGCCAGCATGTTCTCAACGTCGGCCTCAGTCATTGTTTCATTCTGATGAAAGGAGATCTCGATGACTTTACCGGAGACAAGATGGCGAAGTTTGGTCTGATTCACCGGCTTTCGCATCTGCATACGGAAAATATGTGATGAAAGCACCTCATAGGGCTCGCCATTGTAATTGATGATGGTCTTGGGTAGGATTTCGTTGTAGGAAAGTACGGCCATAGTGTTGAAACTATTTCTTGATAAAATGGGTTATAACAAAAAAGTGCCGCCTAAAGCGGATAAGAGTATGATACAGAACATCATGAGTTTTTCAACCACAGAGGACATCAGCGTGCTTACGGACGCCGAGGTTCTTGCGCGGTCACATAAGGAACCCGGACTCTTTGCCGTCATCGTTCGCCGGTATGAGGCGCCCCTGTTGCGCCGTGCACGAACAATTCTGAAGAGCCCTGAGGATGCCGAGGAGGTAGTGCAGGATGCTTTTACCAAGATGTACCTCTATGCGGACAAATATCACGCTCAGGAGGGCGCCAACTTTTCTTCATGGGCGTATACCATCTTGAATCGTGTTGCATACACAAAATACCGTGTACAAAGCGTCGAACGGGGAAGGCGTTCTGATATTCTTCCGGAACATTACGAATCATTGCCGGATACACGAGCAGAATTTCTTGAAGATCTGTCGATACGGAATGAAGTCATCGCTGCGCTTGCGAAGCTTCCTGAAACCGCTGCAAAGATCCTAAGGTTACAATTTATCGAGGGAAAGACCCAGGAAGAAATTGCAACCGCAGAGCATCTCTCAGTTTCTGCCGTTAAGACGCGTATTCACCGCGCGAAGAAACTCTTCAAAAAATCTTATGATGAACAACACTATGAATAACCAGTCGAATATTGAACGTGTCGTGATGCGGCGCGTCTTCCTCATTCGTATATTTCGGCCGTTTATATCGAGTGGTACTCTCGCAGTACTCATTTTCATCTTTGCGTTGTGGGGTGTCGGAAGGGAAGTATGGGTCGCGCGTGTATTACAAAATGCCCCTAAAAATCCTGCTGATCTTCCACATTTCTATGTAGATGCCTTCGATCACACCCGCCTCATTGTGCAGGCGCTTCTGCTTTTAGCACTTGCCGCGCTTATCTACAGCGTGCGCAAGTTCACTCGTGCACTCTCCACTTCTTTTTTTGCCACGAAAAACATCTAACTTTGCGCAAGTCTCTCCCGTATCTGTTTGAGAAGATCTTTCGAAACAAGCGCATTCTCGCGTAAGAACGTGCGTGTTGCGTCATAGCCCTTACCGAGCGAAGTCTCTCCCATTTTATACGAGGCACCGTTTTTCGTAATAAGCTCATATTTCTCACCAAGGGCGATAAGCTCACCCTCTCGGCTGATCCCTTCATTATAAAGAAGATCAAATTCGGTCGTCTTAAAGGGCGCGGCGACTTTATTCTTCACCACTTTCACACGAACGCGACCACCAACCACCTCATCACCCTTTTTGATGGATGCAATGCGCCGAATGTCGAGGCGTACAGAAGTATAAAATTTAAGTGCCTTGCCGCCCGGTGTCGTTTCCGGATTGCCAAACATAACCCCTATTTGCATGCGTATTTGATTGATGAAGATGACAATTGTTTTGCTGCGTGCCGCAATGGCGGTAAGTTTGCGCAGTGCCTGACTCATAAGCCGTGCTTGTTTGCCCATATGCTGCTGGCCCATTTCTCCTTCGATCTCATCTCTTGGCGTGAGTGCGGCAACCGAATCGATGACAATGACATCGACATTCCCACTCCGCACTAGGCTCTCGACGATATCAAGTGCCTGTTCGCCTGTATCTGGTTGCGATATGAGAAGCTCAGGAAGCTTTACCCCAATGCGTCGCGCATATTCAGGGTCAAGTGCATGCTCGGCATCTACGAATGCGGCAATGCCGCCAACTTTTTGTGCTTCCGCAATGACATGGAGTGCAAGCGTTGTTTTACCCGAAGATTCGGGGCCGAATATCTCAATGATACGCCCGCGGGGAAGGCCGCCTACGCCAAGCGCTGCATCAAGTCCAATGGAACCTGTCGAAATCACAGGGATCCTTTGTGGAGCACCGGCACCATAGGTGGTAATAGCCTCATCACCAAACTTGGTGCGAATATCCTTGAGAGCCTGTTCGATAGATCTCTGTTTCTCACTTTTGTCCGTACTCGTCGCAGCGACGGTCTTAAGCACTTTCTCTTTCTTTGTTTTTTTGAAGGCCATATGAAGTGGTTTGGTTAAGGTACGAAAACAGTACGGGTAACAGCGACTTTTTTCCCGAAGGGGTCAGTAGCTACAAGGGTAAGTATAGAACCTCCGCGAGGAAGAGTAACTGTTGACGAGAAGCTACCATTCTGGTCATATAGGATCGGTGTTCCGTCAAGCGTGAGTTGCGCAGCGCGTGATGCTTTTCCATCAATAGTGACAATTCCGCTTTGAGAAGTCTCGTCATTTCTGGGAGAGACGACAGAAATTGAGGGACCGGATATAAGCGGCAATGCCTCCATACCACCATAACCAATAACCACAAGAAGGATTGCGCCGATGAAATATTTGAGCATAAATAACCTTTAAAAGGACTCCTCCTCCTTTGCTTCAGGTCCGGGGACGGTGCTAGCGGGAGCGCCGTTTCCACCCTTTGTGAGCACCTCGCGCGGTTTCGACCCATCAGCTGCCCCAATAACACCATGTGCCTCAAGCACGTCCATGAGCCGTGCCGCTCGCGAGTAACCAATTTTTAATTTGCGTTGTAGATAGGATGTGGAGGCACGTCCGGCTTCTTCAACCGCGGTACGTGCCTCCTCGTACAAATCGTCGTCAATATCCTCGTCATCAAAACCGCCGTTTGTAAGCCCGATTACGTCACTTGAGTCTGTCCCTGAGTTTGCGCTGCTCCCGCCAAAATCGATACTTGAAAGATCGCCTGCATTGTGACTCTTAATATAACTCACAACCTTCTTTACCTCTCCTTCACTAATAAATGCCGTTTGAATACGTACCGGTTTTTGCATATCGCTCGAGAGATACAACATATCACCAGCTCCGAGAAGCGATTCCGCACCCGCACCGTCGAGGATAGTCCGGGAGTCTATTTGGGAGGCAACCTGAAGCGCCATGCGTGTCGGCACGTTTGCCTTAATAAGGCCAGTGATGACATTTACCGATGGACGTTGTGTCGAAAGGATGAGATGTATGCCGACCGCACGGGACATTTGCGCAAGGCGAACGATCGAGGCTTCAAGCTCACGCGGATAAGTGTGCATGATATCCGCAAGTTCATCGATGACTATAACGATATAAGGGAGTGCTTCTGGCATCTCCGCAGGTTGCTTCTTTTTTGCCAGTTCATAAACGGTGGTGTGGTATGAGTTGATATCACGCACGTGTTCCGTTTCAAGGATATTATATCGACGGTCCATTTCCTTAGCTGCCCATTTGAGTGAAAATATAGTCTTTTTCGGATCCGTGATAACTGGTGTGAGAAGGTGTGGAATGCCGTTATACGCGGTAAGCTCAACTCGCTTTGGGTCAATCATGATGAAGCGTAATTGGTTCGGACCATTTCTATAGAGGAGAGAGGTAATGAGCGCATGAATGGCGACACTCTTTCCAGATCCGGTTGCGCCGGCGACGAGGGCATGTGGCATCTTCGAAACATTGACGTAATGTGGTGTGCCACTGATATCCCGACCGAGAGCAGCTAGGAGGGGTTTCGTGCTCTGTTCCCACTCTGGGGTTGAGAGAAGTCCGCCAAGACCGACCATTGCCTTCACGGTATTCGGAACCTCGATGCCAACGAGTGATTTACCCGGTATTGGTGCTTCAATGCGCACGGGATGCGCAGCGAGTGCGAGTTCGAGATTGTTTGCGAGCGAAACTATCTTTGAGAGGCGTACGCCCTCGGCTGGTTTCACCGCGTAGCGAGTAACAGTTGGACCAACCGAAACCTCATCCATTTCAAGATGGATGCCAAAGTTTTGGAAGGTGCGTTTAATGATGTTTGCGTTCGCCTTGATATCGCCCACACCTGGTTTGCCGCGATCCTCGCCAAGAATTGATAGTGGTGGTGGATCATATTCGGCATCAAAATTTGCTATACCCGTACCTGTACGAGTAGAGCCGGCGGTACGATTGAATATCGTTACTGTAGGCTCGCGCTCGGGAACAGCTTCATCATTCTCGCCTTCCTCTTCTTCGTACTCGTCATCATCGTTAGTTTCTGGAACGCCGACGACTCCATCTGCCTCCATATCCTCAGAAAATGGCTCCTCGACCTCTCTTCCCTTACGCAAGCGTACTCTCTTCCAGAGAGATGACACATTTTCACCGAGGAGATCGGCGAGCGCTTCAATGTCACTCACGATCGCGAAACCAATGGCGATGGTTGCAATGAGCAACACGAGCGCTCCCCAGAAACCGAAGAACCCGTCGAGCGCTTTCCCTTCCCATATACCGGTGATACCGCCAAAATGCGCGTCGGGGAAAAGTCCAGCGAAGGCAAGAACAGACGCGCCGATAATGAGGAGACCAGAAGCGGTAAGGGGCGCGAGTGTCGGTCGGCCGAAACCAGCGTAAAGTCCTACGGCAATCAGAGCAAGCGGCAGCAGGAACGCGCCAATACCAACGATTGCATAACTCGTGGTGAAAACAACAGTACCGGCCGGTCCCGCCGCACCGAAGATCGCGAGTGTGAAAAGGACACCAGCGGCAAGGAGGACAATGGCAGATGCGTAGCGAATAAGGGTATCAAATTCTTTTACCTCTCTTTCGCGTACGCGGTTTCGTTTACCACCATTCTTTTTTTTTCGACTCATATATACATCTCATTGTAGCACCGCATTCCTCAAGAGATAAAATTTATGCCCGTAAGGCTTGCACGCTATTTTTACGGACGTATACTGTCCGATACATCTATGAGACACGAACAATCAGACATTAAAAATAATACTGGAGTTCGTAACAATAATACACGTGGTAAAGACTTTAATATTGGAGATTTTGTCCTAGAAAAAAGCATATTTAATAACATATTTGAAAAGGACATACGCAGGGTATTTATATATAAGAAAGCGGAGCGTCTTGCAAAAGCCATACATCTCATTGAACCGGCATTCACCGAGTCAGCACCGTTACGGAATCGAATTGGTGTGATTGCGATCGGTCTTATCGATGCGGCAATATTACCGCCTGGGGCTTCTCGTCCCGCTCTCTCAAGAGAACTTCTCATGCTCTCAAGTATTCTTTCCATAGCGCGTACCAGTGGGTTCCTCTCCATCATGAATGCTGAACTTATCTCTCGCGAGGCACATAATTTGCTTCAAGAGGTTGCCGCATACGAAGAACCGCGATTGTCTTTTGAAGAGTCGCCAACCCTCTCCACTATTGCAAGAAACGTCATATCGCGAGAATCGATACCCAGGCATCATGGCTCAATGCGACCGCG
Source organism: Candidatus Parcubacteria bacterium (assembly GCA_027310925.1). GTDB lineage: Bacteria > Patescibacteriota > Minisyncoccia > Phycocordibacterales > Phycocordibacteraceae > C7867-001. The sequence continues at coordinate 6,477 of DAICZX010000024.1, read as the reverse complement.
TCACACCGCTATACCTACTCAAAAAAGCTTGGTAGTTTCCGATATGAAAATGCATAAGGACATTGATATAAAGGACAGAAGCGAGGCGGTGTTGTCCGTTATAAAAAGTAAGGGAAAGGTAAGCATTAAGGACATATCAACCCTGATTCGTGACGTTTCAGAGAAGACCATCCAGCGCGAACTTTTGGCGCTTATTGCGGGTGGAATAGTATTGAAGCAGGGCGAACGTCGCTGGAGTACTTATTCTCTCGCATAAGTATCGCGTTGAAAGCTTTGACTCACCCGGACGTCTTTGTTACTATGGCGGCTGTGGTATCGACTCGGGGGCATTAGGTTCAAGAAAGGCCGGAAACGGTCTTTTACGCGTGCCTAATTCCTATCGTTATCCACACGTTCAGTATTAGTGGGCCCAGTATTCCGCTATACTGAGCAACAGTCCTTGCGGGGGCTATGAAGTAGTTCCTGAGGGGCGTACTTTGATAAAAGAATAGTGACTTTAGCTAAGTCACATCAACTCTTGCCAACTAACCCATGGCGCACTGGTCGATACCGTGCGGTGTGGGGTAGTGTGAAATGAAACGTGCACGATAGATTCATGTGTGAACCAAAACTGATTATTATGTGCGTCTTAAAATAATTAACAATTGTTATGCAAAAGGTAACTACAAAAGCGATCGCGAAGGTCGCAGCGGTAGCGGCCGGACTCGCGATGGCGACGTCAATGCTTTCCCTCGCGCCGATGGCGCAAGCGGCAGCCCTGACGAGCGCGCAGGTTCAGTCGATTCTCTCGCTCCTTTCTTCGTTCGGTGCTAGTAGCACCGTGATCGCAAATGTTCAGGCATCGCTCACGGGCGGTACGCCTTCGAGCACCACCACTACCACGAACTCCTCGTCTTGCTCATTCACAATGAGCTTGACGATTGGTTCGAGAGGTAGTGATGTCACGTGCCTCCAAAATGCGCTTATCGCGGGAGGCTACTCGATTCCGGCAGGCGCGACTGGCTACTTCGGTGGCGAGACGAAGGCTGCGGTAATCGCTTGGCAGAAGGCCGCAGGAGTCACTCCTGCAGCCGGCTACTTCGGTCCTATTAGTCGCGCGGCGTTCAATCTTGGCGGATCGTCAAGTACGACCACCACAACGACGACAACGACAGGTGGAACGACAACGGTAACGGGCACAGGTCTTAAGATCTCGCTCTCACCGACCTCGCCGAACGGCACGGTCCTTGTAGCAGGTCAGGGCATCGGTGATCTTGGAGATTTCGTCTTCACGAACCCCACGGCGTCCCCGATCAATGTCACGGGTTTGACGTTCAATCGCACAGGCATCAGCAATGATGCGACCCTCGCGAACGTGTACCTCTTTAATGGCGGTACACGCATTACGGACTCGGCAGGCGTTTCAGCAGGCCAATTCTCGTATAGCAACGCGGCCGGTCTCTTCACGGTTCCTGCAGGCGGCACCTACACGGTGTCGGTTCGTTCTGACATCGCGACAGGCACCTCAGGTCAGCAGATCGGTGTGAGCCTCGTCTCGGCAACCAGCAGCGGCACGCTTGATCCTTCGGTCAGCTTCCCAATCGCTGGTGGCTATCAGACGATCTCGGCGGCGAATCTTGCAACCGTAAGTTACGGTCAGACGGTCACGCCGGCGAATAACACGACCATTAGTCCGCAGAGCAGCTATCCGGTTTGGCAGGACACCGTCTCGGTGTCGACAAATCCGGTAAAGCTTGAATCGATGCAATTCACAAACCTCGGTTCAATTGATCCCCAGTACCTGACAAACCTCGCCCTCTACGTGGACGGCGTACAGGTCGGATCGACCATCCCGGCAATGACAGGTCAGACGGTTACGTTTGATCTCTCGGCATCGCCGGTATTGCTCTCGGAACAGAGTCACGTCATTAAGGTTCTTGCAAACGTTACGGGCGGCGCCGCTCGCACCATCCAGTTCTCGGTGCAGCGCTCCTCGGACGGTATGTTTGTCGACAGCCAGCTTAATCAGCCGGTAACGCCGACATCAAATGGCAACAACACCTTCTCGGCGGTAAACGCCGGGCAAGTGACGATTAATTCAGTCAGCGGCACGTCAGGTGTCTCTGTCTCGCTTGATCCATCTTCTCCGAATCAAAACGTGGCGGTGGGCGCTACCAGTGTAAACTGGGCGACCTTCGACATGCTTGCTTCGGGTGAGAACACCAAAGTTTCCGATCTCTACGTTTACGCAACCGACACAGGAGGTGGCGCAGGTGGTCTGCAGAACGGAAAGATTATGGTGAATGGCGTACAGGTCGGTTCGACGAAGAATATTGGCGACAGTCTTGCTAATGACACAGACTTCTCGCTCGGTTCCTCGCTCATCCTTCCTGCAGGCCAGAGTACGACTGTGAGTATCTATGCAGATGCTAAAGATACAACCGGCGCGTCGCTCCCGAACAACTCGACCGTTGTCGTGACGCTCGCGGCTGGATCAAGCAATGCACAAGGACAGTCGTCGCTGCAGTCGGCAAACGTTCCGTCAGTTGCTACGAGCGGGTACACGATTTCGGTGACGAATTCGACCCTTGCAGCAACGCAGTACACTGGCTATGGCGCCCAGACAATCGTTCCGGGCACCACCAATGCTAAGCTTGGTTCCTTCACGCTCTCAACTGGTTCTACTGAAGGCGTGACTGTGAATACCATTGACGTTACGTTCACTCAGTCGATGACGTCGACGATCACGAACTTGACGCTCAAGGATGACGCGACGGGTAACACGCTCGGTACGATTATCACGACACCATCCACAAGCAACTCGTTCGCAGTGAACTACGATATCCCTGCATCCTCGTCTAAGACGATCGATGTCTACGGTAACGTTCTCTCGAACGCAGGTCTTGGCACAATTACCGCGTCAGTGGGTACGGGCACAACCGGTTCGGGCGACACTACGGGCACACAGGCTTCTGTAGGTTCCGCAGTTGCGCTTCAGAACATCACGCTCGGCGCGGGTAGTCTTGCAGTATCGCGAGGCGCTGGTGATCCGGTAAGCAACCTCATCCTCGCTGGCGCAAGCCAGGTTCAAGTCGGGCAGTTTAGCTTCGCAGCCAATAACTCCGCTTACACGGTGCAGAATCTCGCGATTCTCGTTCCGAACGGCGTAGCGACCTCGGTTTCGAACGTAACGCTCAACTACACGGATGTGAATGGCAACACCCAGACGGCAACGCAGCCGCTCCAGGTAAATTCGAGCATGGCGTACGCAACGGCGGTCTTCAACGGCCTCACGATGTACGTTCCGTCGAACAGCACGTCGAACCTCAATGTCTTCATCGGTACGCCGACTATCGCCTCGGGTGCAACCTCGGGTGCGGCAATCAACGTATCGCTTGACACTGCAAACGACACGAACTTCCGTGCAATCAACTCAGCTGGCGTACCGCTCACGACAGTGAATAGCGGAGTAAGTATCGCCAGCGGCGGCACGTTCTACGTGCACAAGTCGATTCCGACGTTCGCGACGATTCAGCCGACCAGTCTGACTCCTTCCACCGGTTCTCCGCTCTACAAGTTCAGCATTTCTGCTGATCCTGCGGGCGCAATCGATTGGTCGCATCTTGTGTTCAACATCGCGACCTCGTCAGGGGTGACGGTTTCGAACCTCTATGTGGCGAATGACAGTTCTGGTCAGAACTTGCTCGATAACACGAACGGCGCGGCCCCAATGGGTACCTTCACGGTCAACCTGTTGAACAACTCGACACAGCCGACGTATCAGCAAGTTGCTGCTGGTTCAACCCAGACCTATGACCTCTACGGTACGGTCAGCGGTTGGCCTACAGGAGCATCGCTCACGGTTAGTCTCGCTGCTGATGGTTCGCACGCTGCAGAAAATACTGCGGCAGGGCAGACCTCTGGCGGTGCGAATATAGTCTGGTCAGGTCTCTCGGCGAGTCAGCACGCGACTTCGACCTCTGACTGGTCAAATGGCTACCTTCTTAAGAACCTCACTTCTACCGCGGTCAGCTACTCTCACTAGCTCTCGCCTCGAGTGATCTTCTGAAAGAAGTTAATCTAACAGACCTCACGGTCTCCAGCTCGGAAAATTGGTTCGAGCAACAAACAGGCTAGTATATCTAGCAAAGAAAGAACCCCCATATGGGGGTTCTTTCTTTTTATACGTCAACCACTTACGATGAATTTCTGCCATTACGCAAGTGATCACCTTTTGAATGCGTGGTATTCTATGCCTATATGGAGATTACAAAGGAACAATGGGCAATCGCTGGCACTGTTGGCATAATAGTCGTGTTTCTCGGGTGGATGTATTTTTCGAAAGCTCCTTTACCGACACCAAGCACCACGAGTAGCAGTATCGCGTCTTCGACTGTTCCTGCTGCCACGAGCAGCGCATCATCTACGGTACCTGCCGTCTCCTCACGCCCGGTCACTGTGCTGTCGCCGTTTCCGATTAATACGAACGACACTATCGTTTCATGGAATTTCAAAGGCGCGTATACCGATAATACCACATTGATTAATCAGGCGAATGCTGACTCTAGCCGCCTCACTAGTCTGCTCGGGAAAGGGCAGTATGACAATTATGATCTCTATATCGGCATAGGTAATGATGCGAATCTGATTGGCAACGGAAAGGGCGCGTACAATGCCTACAATCATTCGATTGCCATTTACCCAAATAAAGGGCTTGCCTATGTAAATCTTGCGCATCTTATGGATGAGCTCGGTGCGTACCATACCGCCGTCGACGCGTACGCGAAAGCTGTTGCAGTTGAACCGACGGTGCTTGAGTATCATCTCGAACAGCTCGATTACCTTACACGGCAATTTCCAAAAGATACCGCGTTGGTCCTCGCCGCTTTTACTGTCGCAAACAAACAATTTGGCGACTCAGCCTCTATTCTTGCTATAGAAGCGCAGTGGTTTGAGAGCCAAGGCCGCTATGCGGATGCGGTTAAAGCATGGCAAACGGTCGAGGCGTTATCTCCAGCAAACCGAACTGCCGCAATAAGTGCGCAGATAGCGCGTGACATAGCGAAGGAATAATGAAACAGCTTGAGCGTGTTTATCCGTGGCTCCTCATCGCACCCGTCATTTTGCCGGTCGTCATTTGGGGAGGCTTTATCTATCCTTACCTTGTTCCAAAAACACTGCTTTTTTATGCGATAAGTTTCATCGTGATTGGTGCATTCGGGCTTCTTGTCACGTATGGACGTACATTCTATTATGCACGGCTTACAAAATGGGAGGCATGGATTCCTGCAATGCTGCTTGTGTTGGCATATATTGCAAGTGTATATGGTCTCGATTTTTACCGAAGTTTTTGGTCGGTCTTCGTACGTGGAGATGGGCTTCTGATGCTCACCTGCGCGGTTACCAGCTTCTATCTTATTTTACTTTATACCGATCGCACATTCTTTAAATGGCTTATTTACTCGGTCACACTAATCGGTAGCTTTGTCGCGATATACGGTATCGGGGAATGGGTTTTGGGCGGTGGGCGAATCGGAAGTCTGCTTGGGAATGCAGCATTCTTTGCTGGATATCTCGGCATCTCATTTTTCGCTACGCTTGCCGCTCGACTGACGCTTCCTGGGGTGTGGCGGCGAGTGGCGATGACCGGTGCTGTGCTTCAGGTCATCGCTATTATACTTACCGCAACGCGGGGAACAATTCTTGCGCTCGCGGTTGCCGGTATTGCGTGTCTCACGTATTTTTCTTTCCGCGGGGAAGGGAGAAAGCGCACATGGTCGATTAGCGCGCTCAGCACGATAGTTATACTGGGGGGGTTATTTTTCGTATTTCGAAGCGAACTTGCACATGTGCCTTTTGAACCTGTAGCGCGTATCGCTTCCATTTCGACATCCGATCCGGACGTTGCGAGCCGTCTTTTTATTTGGAAGAACATGATTGGACAAATCGAGCAACACCCATGGCTCGGTGTTGGTGCTGAACATATCGATGCGCTCTTCAATAATTTCTATAATCCGATGCAGATACAAGAGCAATGGTTTGACCGTTCGCATAATGCGTTTCTCGATTATGCGGCGCAGTATGGTATCGGCGGGCTCATTCTCTATCTCGCGCTCATCGTGACATTCTTTACTGCTGCCGTGCGTATCGCGCGTCGGGGTGAGAAGCCTCTTGCGGGAATTTTCACGCTCCTCGCGATTACATACGCCGTTCAGAACTTTTTTGTCTTTGATACCATCTCCTCTTTTTGGTTGATACTAGCGCTCTTAGCTATCTTTCTTGCGATGTCATATGAGGATACTCATCGTGAGGCGGTCCCACTCCCATCATGGACACGCTATGCGGCATGGATTTTTGCGCTTGTACTCGTGGTTCTTATCATTCCCGTTACCGTCCGTCCTGCGCTTGCGGCACATGATCTTTTGGAGGCATACACATACCAACTTACAGACGTTTCAAAGGAAGTGAGCTATCTTTCACAGGGTCTTGCACTCGGGA
>DAICZX010000007.1 GCA_027310925.1 Candidatus Parcubacteria bacterium | reverse complement strand
CCTGATGTCGCACTTCTTCCTGAAAGCGCGCTCCCATCGCTTATTCTTAACGAAGATTCATTAGCATCTACTTCTCAACTGAGGGTGAATCCACCGCAAGATAAAGACCTGCAGACTTTGCTCGCGCTTTCCCTAAAGTATCCGACTACGGCCATCGTGGCTGGTGTTGATAGCACGAAACAGCAGTCGGACTATAGCAGCATGATTGTTATCGAAGCAGGGGAAATCACTAGTATCTATCATAAGAGAATGCTTATGCCGTTTTCCGAGCGTACAGTCGCATTACCCTTACTTGAAACTACTGATCCGCTTCACGCTGGCGCCTCAAACGAAATAAAGATCAAAGGTCGACCAGTGTCTGCTCTGATTTGCTCAGAAATATTGTTCCCCTATCTTCTAAAAAACGCTTCGACGTCGTTTATCATCGCTGTTGGTAATGATGGCGTATTCGACAATACTACCGTGGCGGAGCAAAACAATATCATCGCGCAATTTGATGCAATCATTGCGAGGAAATATCTTATCAGCGCAATGAAAACCGGCATCTCTGGTATTATTGATCCGACAGGGCGTGTAACGTTACAAAGTTTCCCTACAAAAAATCCACAAACCTTATCAGGAATAATTGCTCCTTCTTAACAGGAGATATAGCGGCTATAGATTCGTTGTTTAGGCATTTTTATTACCACAAATTCCTGTCGACGGTTTCTGATCTAATTTCTCCATCACTAAGAAAATATACCGGTTGACCCGCTGGTCCTAGCGCAGATGATGTCTCGGGGTACACAGCAAGCACGAAGCAATTCTGCGCCGTTGCAGTACAACCAGCAGGTATATCAGCACCGCTGTTCGCGAGCACCTCGTACATTAACCGAGAGGTTTTTGTATTAGATTTGTCTGGGTTAGAAAATGTCCCTGGATCTGGTAAAGAGGACATATAAGGTTGTAGATCATTCGAGAATGTAGAATTAGTCGCACTACCCTGAATATTGGTGTACGCGCAATATGGTGCCTGAGAACACGGTAGGCTTACTTGGCTACCAGAGGCATCGTGCGCGGAAGGAGGGAACTGGCCGTTTTGGTTATAGTAAAGTTCCAGAGCCAGCATAAGTTGGTGGGTTCCTTCAAAAAGAGCTGCGTCACGTGCCTTGGCACGTGCAGTATTAAGGGAGGCCAGGACTATGCTCGATAGTAAACCTATTATTGAAATCACCACCAATAGTTCTATAAGAGTAAATCCTCTTGTGCGCCGCATACGTTGATTGTTTTTATGCACAAAAGTAACAAGAGTCATACTCCGAGTTGTTGCCGAAGAGCGCTCGGTAATTGCTCGAGAGTGCTTTGCGATAAATCCTTCGGATAAAATTCTGCAGGTAGCGAATTAAACACATCTGGTGGAATCTCACTTTTCACACTGTCCGGTATTTCACTTTTAATGATAAGTTGAGAGGAAAGTGACGGTGGAGAGGCGGACGGTGCCCCATTTGACCATAACACGATACCAGTAGCAAACACAGCAAGCCCGAGCACGACGACGAGCACTTTTTGCTCACCAGCATTATCCTTCGCGAGGTGAGACTTAATAACAAGATTGGCGAGCCAGGAGCGATTGTCTGAATTAAAGGCTGGACGAGCGTATTGCAATTCCTCATCGAACTGTAGATTTTCCACGGCTTTATAATCGCATATAAAAATTCCAACGCAATGCGGCTGTCCCCACTATGAATCCCCCGTGGTGCGCTCTGCAGGATTCGAACCTGCGACCTTTCGCGTGTGAAGCGAACGCTCTAACCAACTGAGCTAAGAGCGCGCTCCTGAAGGATAGCAAAAGTACGCAATAAACTCTATCTGTCGGGCCGCCGGGAGTCGAACCCGGTCTACATCCACCCCATGGACGCGTACTACCGGCATACTCCGGCCCGTTGCCTTCGCACTATAGCGCACTCATGTTAGAATCGCCCGCACGGGCCCTTAGCTCAGCTGGTAGAGCGCGTCATTCGCATTGACGAGGTCAGCGGTTCGATTCCGCTAGGGTCCACAAACAAAACACACGGGCGCCCGCAGAAGCGGGCGCCCGTGTGTTTTGTCAGACCAGGTCTTGTTAGACCTTGTTGACGCTGACCGCGTTCGGACCTTTGGGGCTGTCTCCAACCTCAAAAGTAACCTTGTCACCCTCGCGAAGCTCGTCAAACGAGATGTTCTGGAGTTCGTTCGAGTGGAAGAACAGGTCTTTCTCCTGTCCGGCGCGCTTAATGAAGCCGAATCCTTTGTCCGTCTTCTTTGCGACTGTTCCTTCTTGCATATTCGATAGAGAGATAGTGCGTGGCTAATATATCAAGTCAGGGTGCCGAAGGGAGAAGCTCGAGCCCACTTCTTTTGGGTCCAGCTCTGGTTGATAG
>DAICZX010000006.1 GCA_027310925.1 Candidatus Parcubacteria bacterium | reverse complement strand
TGGAGCGTAGGGCCAGGCATTAGCGGCTTGCGCCATAAACGGTGTTATGAGAAAGAGAGTGCTTGCGATTGTGAGGAGTAGCTGAACGGGATATTTACGAGGGTTCATATATAACGCAAACGATAGCATGCATTGTGTGGTCGGTGTGGGTGGTTATCCACACCCTACCCTGCTTCCCCATTTAACACGTATGAAATACATACTGAACCGCGATGCAGTTAGGCGGTGCTTGTGACGAACAAAATGCATTCCTCTTTTTCGTGCCACACCTCTACACCGTACTCAAACGTGCCCTAAGCAAGAAAATTGTGTCTTCTCGCAGATGAGTGCGCACCCATGCTTTCTGTTTTTCATCCAACAACTCTCCCATACCATTAAGCATGTCATCCCCGGTTCGGGCATCAAGGTCATCAATGCATTTCTGAAGAAAGGATTTGAACAGCATTTCGGTACGTGTTTTTACAATCATTTCGTTTATAGGCCATCCCTGTTTGAGAAAGAAATGCACATCGAATACGTCGCGGTTCGTCGTGCGCTCGGTCATGGCCACGAGTTTGTGCGCGAACATGTCGGCAGGAACCATAACTCGCATGGAGATACCAAGGTACGATTTAACCTCGTACATCGAACCGAAGTCGCGGAGATTAATCTCTACCTTTATGTTCTGTGCGCCGACGATCCTGTTTTCGTATGAAAGAAGGTAGAAGAGTGTCTGATGCTTCTGCTCGGCCTGCTTGAGAGTTCCGTGTGTTTCGAGAATCGCCTTCACGTGATCAAATACTTTCTGCTGTTTCTCGCCATCAAGCAAGTCAAAATCAAGATCCACCGAGAAGCGGTCAAGGCCGTAAAAGAGATAGGCAGCCGTCCCGCCCTTAAACCCGAGAAGCGGACCGATGGCAGTATCAGTGTAAACATCCTTCAGAATCTGAAGGAGGATGTTTTTATGTACGGAAGTATCGAGCGACATATTAGGGAGCCTGAATAACGAGCTCCCGGTACTCCTTCACTTTCTTTTCCATGCGCCTATTGCCACGATAGACCGGGAGGAGCGCGCCGACTTTATCCCAGTCGAGCGGGACGAGGTTGTCGAAGTGATAGTCCTTGTACAGATAGACGATATCGAGGAAAGCACGTTCGGGTGTTGCAATGGCGTAGCTTTCTTTCATCTCGATACCCATGTGATTCGTGAGGATATCGTTTTTCATTCTCCGGTATTTATACCAGGAACCTTCAATGGTAATATCCCGCTTGAGATATGATGCGATGAATGTGACGGATCCATAGAATTGGAAGATGACCCCTGCTTTGCTTAAAACAGTCTCGAGACTAATGTATGACGGTGTGAAAATCTTGGTGGCGAGTTCGAAAGGATCGTACTTACTGTCTTTGGCGTAAAACCCTTTACGGATACGGTGGAGCTTCCCAGTTCGGGCGTAGTAGTTAACACGGGCCTTTGCGGCATTGCTGCCGGACTCGCCCCACAGGAGCAAGATGTCTTTCGTTGAAAAGACAGTCTTGTCAGACCGCAGGATGCAATCCAAATATTCGCCTTTTTCCATATATGGGATGGTGGGTAGGTTTAACCTAACTTACAGTTCACATATTATCATAACGATCCTGATTACCAATGGCGTGTGGGGGTGGAAAAGGATGTGTGTCAAATTGCCCACCTCCCCCGCGAAATAGCCCCAAAATACCCATGTGCCGGAGTGATACCGACCATCTTCTGCCATGCAGCCACCGCCGCTCTTGTCTCGGGACCGAAGTAACCGGTCGCACCTGCCTGGATCACATAATTATCTTTGATGAGCGCCTCCTGTAAACAGGTCACATCACTTCCCTGCGCACCAATGGTCAGGTCTCTTGTAAAGGAGCAGGAGGAGACTGTTGCGGAATTTGTCGATGGTACCGATACACCCGTGAGTGCCGAATCAACCTTCGCAATAGTAGCGCTATCGGCTCCGAAGGAAGAAAGGACCAAGAGGATCGATTGGATCTGAGAGCTCGTGAGCGTTGACGTGTGCGATATCGTTGGAGGGGTTGAAGAAGCCGTGAGTTGCTCGGTTGTGGTGGACAAAGGCGGCACAGGAGCCGTGAGTACTGCAAAGGGAGTTGGATTCGTGGAATATGCCGTCGTAGGAACGATACCGCCGCATGAGATAGTGAGATGTCGAGTTGCGGAGGGGCTTGCGTTTCCCGAAGTGTCAACCGCCTGCACATACCAGGTATGCTGCTCGTTACAAGAAACCGTATCCGGGACCACGACTGAAGTTGCCGTCGAGGAAATGTTGTCAACCGTGAGAGCGCCGTCGACATAGAGTTGATACTTCGCGATGTCGGCAGCACTTCCGTCCGCAGTATTCCAGCTCCACGCGAGAGAGACAGGTCCCGATTCAGTCGTGTTATCGGAAGGAGAAGAAACAGTGGTTGCAGGACCGGTTGCGGCCTGGCTCACACTGAACGTGTGTGCTGTTGACCACCCGCCTGCATAAATGTATGCGAGAGAGCCATTCGCATTAGATTCAAGCGTCGTATCGGGCGTACCATCAACGGAAACGGTATACCAGGCACTCGGCGCAAGATCGCCGATGGTCTGCGTCACCGAAGTGGCAGATGACGAGGTTGCCGTCCATGATTTCGTGTATGGTGTCGAGGTTGCCCAGCTATTCACTGTCACGTCGAGCCATTGGCTGTAATCAGTAGAAGAGAAACCGCTCGGAGGGGCTATGGTCAAGTGTGCCGTCGCGGAGCTTGATGTCGCAGTGAGCATACGGTAATTCCCATTTCCATATACCCGGAAGCTTCCACCGACAGGAATACTTCCCGAGGTGATACTGTAGGGCGGCTGATATTCATACGGACCGATGTCGGGCGTCCCATATATAGGATTCCCGAGCGCATCGGTTGTGAGGCCGGCGATCGGTGTGCCCGTATCGATTTCAGGAGAGAATTGCTGCAGAGTGAAGTCACCGGTACTCGTACTGGTAAAAAGCGGGTTTGTTAGCGCCTGATTATTCGTTCCATCAAAAGTATCCCAGCCGCTATCCCCAGCAGCGTCCCAGGAGTTGTTTGAGGTGATGAAGGACTTTGGCATCGACCAAGTGAAATACGAGACTGAGAACGGATAGCCTGTGTTTCCAGATGAAATAGTGTTCTCTATTTTCGGGGCACTGGTGTCAAGGACGAAAAGATATATACCGGCACCGCCGTTTCCATAGGAAAGGGAGTTGTAAATAATCGGGCTACCGTAATTGTTGCTATCAATTCCACTTGAGACATTTCCCGCGACGACACAACTCTCTATAGTCGCACTCCCGCCACCTATCGATATTCCGTGATATGAATCATACACTTCAACGCCTTGTGCAATTGAACCAGCCTCTCCCATATTCACGCCAGCCTCGTTTTCATATCGTACAATGATATTTTTAAATATCTTGTATCCGGTGCTTGAAATACCATAATTGCTCGTCGCCGCCTCAATATGAAGCGTCGAGATGTCTTCTCCGCTTTGGAGTCGATAGTAGAGAGTGCTTGAGGCAAAACTCCAAAACCACTCACCGGGATTAAGTGCGGTTTGAGAAGACCCATTAACTCTCGAGGTCAATGCACCGATTGATGGGCCCGCGGCAACGACATACGGCTGGGTTGTGAGCGCTTTCTGATAGGTATCAGCATTTCCTCCGCTGTAAGTACTCCACCCACCCGACTCATCGGTACTGCCCCAGATCTCTGGTTTCTGTGTCGGATCCGCGGCCTCGAACGTGATGGGGGCTAACGCGGTTCCACTATTGAGAGGGGTGAGCGTCTCTCGGTATGGGTCACCGCTGTTCGCTACGATTTTAACTGTGTCCCCTGCGTGCACAGTATCAGCCGCCTTGGTGAGAGTTGCCCATGGCTGAGACTGGGTGCCTGGATTGTTATCGTTACCAAGTACATTGTCGACATAGAATGTTGTACCGGATGTGTAACTTGGATTGACGTTGACGGTGTATGTCGGAGAGCTCGTCGACATTCCATCACTGTTGAAGGCTTTGACATACCACGTATGCGTACCTACTGAAAGAGTGGTGGTTGAAATAATCGAAGTACCATTAATGTTATCGGTATTGAGCGCACCATCGATGTAGAGTTGGTATGTCGCGGTATCTGTGGATGCATTTGCCGCAGTCCACGAGAAGGTTGGTGAGGACGTTGTCGATATCGCATTATTCGCAGGAGAAGTGAGGCTAAATGTGTCGAAGCTTATATCCCCCTGACTCAGAGGGCCTAAAACAGAGTAGGTATCAATACGAGAAAAATGAGTCGTGCTTGCCGTATCATTCAAACTGTCGGCGGTAAACCATACAAAATAGGCGTTTGAAACAGGAAAAAAGATTGGTGCGGTGGTTGTCGCGAGAGAGCCGGTGTAATCGGTAATTTTGGTACCACCAAGCGCCTGTATATTGGCGAGCGTGAGATCGCTGCTACTTGCGATGCCGGGTTGAAATCCTGGATTGCTCGGAAACTCAAATAGTACGTCTTCTGCACGGCGAGTTTGTCGGAATGGAAATAGAGTAAACGTGATTTGTCCGTATGGCGTTCCAGTGGTTGTGGCGGTCGCTTCGGGCGGCTGCAGTAATATCTGAGAATCTGAAAGTTCGTTCGTAGTAGTGGCGTTTATGACGCCGAATCCGTAGTTCTTAGGAGCATATCCTGTCGTCCAGTTTGTACCGTTTTGCCGCATCGCTGCTTTTACGTCGTACCAATTCCACGTGGGATGCTCGAGGCGGAGCCACGACATGAGCCCTGCATTCGCCGCAGTCATGCATGAGAGAGACGAACTGCAAAAGACCGTTGGATCGAGTGTCCATTCGACGCCCGCGGCACTGCAAAAGACAGAACTGCCGGGAGAAGTGTATAGGGTCGTGGGCAATGCTATGGCGGGAGGTGTATCGTTAGTAAATGCATAGTTATCCGTTACGTCATACGAGGCAAATTGGTTATAGGTCGACACCGAGTCGCCAGGATTCTCGGTAAATGAGGTGGTGAACATCTGGTAAGGGAACTGTGGTGTTGTTGTCGCGTTAGTCAAGGTGCTGCAGTACGTCACGCCCGTGTTTTCAATGGCCGCGAGTGGAGTAAAGCCCGCAAAATCAGTGGTACCGTTCGGGCAGGAACTATCGGTTGTATAGTCTATTATGAATTGAGAACTGGTATATGTATGACCAAGAAGTTGGTTAATAGTCGCCCCCATCTCGTCCATTTCATGAGAAGAGTTTGACAAAATCATAATCGGGGCTGCTTCCGCAGCTGCTGTTCCAAAACAGAAAAAGACAATCAGAAACAAAATTCCAAAGATTGGAAATATCTTAGAATTTTTTCGGATATTCCCTCTTATCTGAAGATGATCCAGTACCCTCCTCATTACAGCCTTTAATACGTGCATATTAATTTTCAAGGCATTCTAGCATGAACCATCTATTTTTATGAAGAGGATGTTTGTCACGCCCTACCTGTCACACACAATACATACATAAACATGGTAATCACCACAGAACTGCTCAAACTAAATGAGGCACGATTTCTAAAATGCATGCTTCTATATTAAAGCATGGAATTCTCACTCCATGCGCGCTAAACAAGGCGGAGACCGGTCAATTTCATTGGTCATGAAATTCACATGCGAATCAACGAGTAAAAAATCACCCGAACGGAAATGATTTCCGTTCGGGTAGTAGTTCTGGTTTAGAGCTTCTTTAGGCTCGCGAGAAATTCGCGAGTTTCCTCCCCTAACTTGTTAGCGAGGCGGGCGGTGTTTCTGACTGTCAGAATGACACCAATCGCACCACAGAACCCGACAGCAATCGCGATTCGAGTGGCGAGGGTGTTCTTTGTCGAGATTCCATAAATTAGCACGACACTGCTCACTATCTCG
>DAICZX010000080.1 GCA_027310925.1 Candidatus Parcubacteria bacterium | reverse complement strand
CGAACAGGTCACAATTGACGCGCGACGTGTGGCGCGCGTAATGGCTGGTGGTCGTCGCTTCAACTTTAGTCTCGTGGTAGTTATCTGGGACCGAAAAGGTCGTGTTGGAGTAGGTCTTGGGAAGGGCGTTGACACCGCTCTTGCGATAGACAAGGCAACGCGTGATGCAAAGAAGCATCTTTTTACAGTTCCGCGCACGTCCTCAGGTTCGATTCCGCATCAGGTTTTAGCAAAATATGCGTCTTCGACGGTTGAGATCATTCCCTCCGAAGGCCGTGGACTCGTTGCAGGGTCGGCTGTGCGCACTGTGCTCGATTTTGCCGGTGTAACGGACGTCGTAACCAAAATCCACACACGTTCTAAGAATAAACTCACTATCGCACGTGCAACCATTGCGGCTTTGAAAAAGCTTCGTGCAAAATAATTCCTATACATATGCAACTTCATACACTTTCCCCTCACGAAAAGAATAGGAAAAATCCGCCCGTTGGACGGGGTGGCAAACGTGGCAAAACGAGTGGGCGGGGCGGTAAAGGGCAGACCGCACGTGCCGGGCACAAGATTCGTCCAGAAGTCCGCGATCTCATAAAGAAAATCCCGAAGCGTCGGGGTTACGGAAAAAACCGATCACGTACGGTTCGGACAAACCGTATACCAGTTTCTGTTGTGAATGTCTCTATGCTTGAGGTCGCTTACAAGGCGGGTGAGACTGTCTCGCCCACGACCCTTCTCGCGAAGGGGCTTGTTCGCCGCGCAAAAGGGCGCGCACCAATCGTGAAAATTCTCGGTGCCGGCACCCTCACGAAGGCTCTCATTGTTGAGGGGTGCGATGTGTCTACTGCTGCGCGTACCGTGCTTCTTGCCGCTCTTGGTACCGTCCATGCTTAATTCATTCGTCCGTAAACTCAAACTTTCTTTTGGTGATCACGAGATTCGTTTCCGTATCTTTTTTCTTATTGGGGCACTCGCACTTTTTCGTTTACTCGCGGCAATTCCGATTCCTGGCGTCGACCGTGCCGCGCTCGCTTCTTTTTTCGCGAACAACCAATTTTTCGGTCTTCTGAACATATTTTCGGGCGGCGGTCTTTCTCAGCTCTCAGTTGTGATGCTCGGTGTTGGGCCTTATATTACCGCTTCGATCATTATGCAGCTTGGTACCATGGTATTTCCACAGGTAAAGCAGGCATACTTTGAGGAGGGTGAGGCCGGCCGTGCAAAGTTTATTGAGTGGAGCCGTCTTCTTACCATCCCGATTGCTGTTCTACAGGCCGTTGGTTTCCTATTCTTGCTTGAAAGCCAGAATGTGATAGGTCACTTGGGCTCCGTAGCGCTTATAGCGAATATTGCGCTCGTTTCCGCTGGCTCCATGCTCCTTATGTGGCTTGGTGAACTCGTGACCGAGTTCGGTATCGGGAATGGTGTATCACTTATCATTCTTGCTGGTATCCTTGCACGAGTACCCTCTGGCATTTCGGAGACGCTTTTTGCTTCAACCGCGGCAAACATTCCAGCATATCTCGCGTTTGTGCTTCTCGCGCTCGCGATGATTTATGCGGTCGTGGTCGTTTCTGATGCTGAGCGTTCGATACCAATCGCGTATGCGCGAGCAGTACGTGGCACTGCACTTTCACAAGGCGCGGCGACTTATCTGCCAATCCGGCTCCTACAAGCGGGCGTGATCCCTATTATTTTTGCGTTATCGCTTTTGCTTTTACCGCAGATGGCGCTCTCGATGCTCGGGGCGTTACATATCTCGTTCGCGACAAGCGCGGCACTGTGGTATACCGCATTCCTTTCCAATCCGTGGAAGTACGGTACGATCTATTTCCTGCTTGTAGTGCTGTTTACCTATTTTTATACCGCAGTAACGTTTGAACCGAAGCGCGTCGCGGAAAATCTTCAGAAGACGGGCGCCTTTGTTCCCGGAGTGCGCCCGGGTCGAGAGACTGAGGAATATATCGGCAAGGTAGTGAATCGCGTCACGCTTCCTGGGGCCTGCTTCCTCGGCCTCCTTGCGGTGGCACCTTCGATTATCCAAGGTCTCACCGGAATCACAACGCTCGTCCTCGGCGGCACCGCGCTCCTTATCGCAGTTCAGGTTGCGCTTGACCTTGCGCAGAAGATTGACGCCCAAGTCTCACTTCGGGAATATTAGAGTCAAATCGGATACTTATCCACAGCGCGCCTTGTTGTGCGCTGTGTGGTTATGGTAACTTTAGGTGACAGTCTCATTTTCTATACATGCGCATTTTAGCTCTCTCTCTCTCTCTCTCGTACTTGCGTACTTAATCCAAACATTCGCTTACGCCGGTATCCTTTATTTCTACTGATACTCCCGGGAATTTTTTTATTTGGGGTAGGGAAAGCAAACGCTTTTGCTGGTCCTGGACAGATCACACTCGCGACGAGCTCGACCGCTTATACGATAGACACCGAATACTACGAAGCAGTGATACCGACCCCAGGCCAGCCGACCAATAACATCGTCTCACAGCTCTATGTAAAGAAATCGGACGGCTCATCGTCAAATAACCTCGTTTTCGGCGCCTCAGCAAACAACTACGGCCTTGGCTTTCAGGAGAGCTTCGCCGATGCCAACACTAACGATCCCGGCGGTTTTTCGTTACCGAACGCTAGCTCGACCATTACGATCTTACAGAACACACCGGATGTCGTGCAGATAAAGACGACCGTGCCGACCTGGAAGAGCATGGATTATTCGGAGATATGGACATTTTGGGCGGGGCGACCATATTTCCAATCCGTGTCCTCCTCGACCTTTCAGGGTACCAACACGCTTCTCAACCAGTATCAGGCGTGCGATATGGTCTCTACTACCACGCCATACACGGCATACGTCACCGACCAGAATGGCGCAGCGCAGTTGATGTGGACCGCATACAACAACGATGTTGTGAGGTCGTACCAGCCGCTCAATAGCCCGAATCTCAACACCTATCCATGGGTCAACTACCAGTTCACGAACGAGGGTGTAAGTCTCGGGTACATATTTACGAAAATAAGCGATCCACTTAGTGTCGTCGGAGAAACCGGCGATCCGAATTTCGAGTATCAGATAAACTGGTACAACGGGGGTGGTGACAACACAACACCGGTCAATACGGGTGCCAATCGCGGACTAACGACGCTCTACTACGTCGCGTCGTCGACGACGAATAATTTCATATCGAATTTCGCACAAACGACGTACCAGGACGGAGCGGCGAACGTCATGCAGAATCCAGTCACACAAGCGACAGCATTTGTGAGTCATCCTTACGGGCAAGCGGCTGGGACTGGCTCCGCGCTTCTTAATAGTCCATATTTCCTCGTGCGACACAATGGCGATAATCCTGTCCCAGGCGTGCAATATCCGCAATATCATACCGCGATATTCGGGCCGCTTTTCGGTTGGCAGCAGACCACAAACGTCACACCTTTCAGTTATGCCAATGAGGATTATCAAAATCAGCTTCAATACACGCTCAACTACGACAACAACAGCTCGACTTTTATTTATGGTACGACGACCGACATGAATCCCGTGAACGGCGCGAATACCTCAATACAGATGGTCGCGACGAGTACCGACCAGAATCTACTCTACAACACCATCATGCAGACGTGGAACGATAGCGATAAGCTCGATATCACCGGCACTGCCTCGAACAACGTGCCTTCTGTGCCCGTGAAGGATATCTGGCTCAATTTACATGATGACGCCGCGACCACTTCCGCGACCACGGCAACAGCCAATGGGGGTACGATGCTACCGAATGCGGACAACATATTTGCCGCCAACACTGCCAACCCAACGTCGGCGATTACGACCACGTTGGGGTATACTGATAATCTCTGGACTTCTGAGTGGTATGGCATCGGAGACGGTACGTACGGCGACCTCAGTGGCAGTCATTGGGGTAACGATCTAATCTTCTGGGCGGCGGGCGAACATGTTCCACCGCTTGATATACCGCTCACTAATGTAGCAACCGGAACATCATACGACTTAATCGCAGGACTGCGACAACAAACTGCCGGACCACTTACCTACACTTGGTCGCTTGACGGCGTGAACTATAGCACGACCACTGTTCCAACGGGAGCGACGAACACAACGGTTACCGTCAATCTTGGCGTACATACCATCACGACACCGAATTTCTGGATAGACGACATGGGGTTCGCGTCCTCGACTTACACCCAGGCCTGGGGAGGGTGGGCTTTCGTGCAGGTCTTGCCCGTCTTTCACAGCATGGGCACGACCACGGACGGATATCCAGTCTACGATCTGCAGATGAACGATCCTATCCTCGGCAAGAAGGGTATAGCGGTAAAAGTCCTCTCGCCGACTACTCCTATCACCCTTACGAATAATAACGAGGACTTGAACGTTTACCTCTTCTCAACCTCGACCGAGCAAACATTGCCCACATTCAGTTACCCATTCGACATTCAAGTGTGGCCGCACAGCGGATGGCTCACGAGTCCGAACGATTTCACCGCGCTCCATACACAGTACAGCTTGCCATATACACAGCACAATTCAGAACTCTTGACGCTCTTTGGCAACAACGGCACCGTTTTTCACGGGAGTACGTCAGTCGCCCTCTCTTCAGATGGAGCTTCTCAAATCTGGTACACCATCGACGGATCTACCCCGACCTGCTCAACTGGAATCCTGTATACCGGCCCATTGACCTTCTCGAATTCAACCTCGCTCAAGGCCATCGGCTGCGACGCGGCCGGAAATTCCTCCGTCGTCACTGCGGCAATCTACAGCCCGGCTTCAGGCGGAGGCGGAGGTGCATATGTACCCGTACGTACTATTTCTTCACCCGCGTCATCTTTCACTGTTTCTTCCACCACACCTATTCAACAACCAATAAATCCAACGGTTTCCTCGACGCTGCCAACAGAACCAGCCACCTCTTCTCCTTCGCCAGCACCGCGCTCTTCCGGACTTACGACCACACAGATTCAATCAATCCTCTCGCTCCTTTCTTCCTTCAACGTAGACGCTGCAACAATCGCAAACGTGCAAATGATCCTTTCGACGGGGGCAACGGGAGCAAATATCTCTCACCCTT
>DAICZX010000071.1 GCA_027310925.1 Candidatus Parcubacteria bacterium | reverse complement strand
CATGTGAACGTTGCAGTCGCCTGTCCCTGTGCGGGAATGTCTGGCATGATGGTTTGCGATGCGGTGAGCACATCTCCTTGAGCGTCATGCACGAGAACGATCACCTGCACATTTGTCAGATCGACTGAACTCGCATTTGAGAGCACTGCATCGATTCGCGGAGCCGTCGTCGTACCGGCGAGCGTCGTATTCACCACAACCGGCTTTATCCTCGGATCCTTTGCAAGGGTGTACCACTTCGGTGCCGCCGAATCGATGGTAAGAAATGCGCGGATAGTCTTTTGATTTCCCGATGGTATGCCAATAACGAATACCGGCACCACCGTCGAAGGAGGCAGGTCGACAACGCCCGACACTTCTTGAATAAATACCTGGCCAGCTCCATACAGCGTAACGGTATAGGGGACCGCTTTCGCCGCCACACCGCCATTCACATTCTCAATCGAAGCGATGACGTCGGTGCGCCCCATACCATTCGGAATCGCTTTCGTGAAGAGCACTGTTGGAGGGCGCTCTTGCTCAGTGCAGAGATAGGGACAGGGACCACCGCAGTCGACCCCCATTTCGCCTTGATTCTGAATACCATCGCTGCAGGACGGTGCCTTATACAAAACGCTGATGGAGAGAATCGCAAAAAATGCAGCGATGACCGCACCAATGAAAAACAGGATAAGAAATCGCCGCCGTGCTGCCCAGGACATATGACCCTAGTATAGCAAAACACCGGCAATCTAGATTGCCGTCAGGGTTGCGACTATTTCTTTAGCGGAATCAAACGCTTTTTTATACTCAGCATCAGTCAATGAACCGATACTGTTTCCGTTTTTGTCGGCATGAGAGACGCCGTATGTTACGAAGATGTCACGCGTAAAACTGAAGCTGTCAAAACTATACGCGTTATCATTCTCACGATACCCGATAGCCGGATACTGTTTCCCCGCGATACGTATAGTATCGTCTGTACGAATCATACCGACTCCTATCCCGGTCGGCTCGCCGCAGGGATTCATCGAACCGGAAGATAGGTACACCGAACCAAACTCCTTAGTGAAAATCTGTACGCAAGAATAGTCACTGGTATCTATTCTCGCATCCGCAGGATACTTCAGTGCGTAACCTTTCGACGAATTGATGAATGTCTTCCAAATAACCCCACCCGAATTCGTGGCCGCTATGATGGAAGAAGACGCGGTGAAGGTTCGAGCCATTTCATCCGTAACAGATTGCATAGCCGAATTCGAGCCTGCCAAGGAGATGGTCAGCCCTTCTGGCTCAAGGGGGAAATACACAAATCTCATGGGTTCCATACCTGATTGCAAATTTCCATCGCTGATTATCGGAACAGTCTCCCAGCCCGTATCCGATTTAAGAGTCCCGGCTTGAAGATCCCGCCGATCCATATCTCCCATGTCGCTAACTTCAAAATAATTCAAAGGGTGCGCATGAGGATACGGATCCCCTGTGGCACTGCCGCAATTATCGGAAACCAGCGCGTATACCCCATACGGAGATGACCTGCAAATGGACCACCCTGGCGGATATTTGAATGAGAAACTCCCCGTTGGAGGATTGACGATTCCTCCAATATCCATCGTCACTGTTCCCCAGTCAGCTGTTTGAGAAATCGGATTTTGTGTTATTGATGTAGTCTTGCTTGCCGCAGACATCGTCGAAGTTGCTTGAGGCAATGCAGCATCCCCCGAGACAGAAGGGTTCGGTTGCTTCATCTGTGTGTACACATACGCTCCCCCTCCAACGAGCAAAAGCGCAATGACGATGAGAAGAAGCGGAACGATAAATCCTCTTTGGGAGTTTTTCATACCTAAAGAGTAGCACGACCATAGACAATAAGACGCCGCGCGGGAAACCTGCGAAAGATCTATTCTATATGTTCAAGTATTCAGTTCTGGCGGCTAGCTACTCTCCCCACCTGTTACGATGAGTACCATCGCCGCTAAGAGGCTTGACTGCCGTGTTCGGAATGAGAACGGGTATAACCCTCTCGCCGAGCCACCAGAACTGAACACTCGAAAGTGTTTCAGTACTTTGAATACGAATTTGGCCCACAAGGGGCACTTCCATTTTACTAAGCCGGAATACCGGCAAGTAAAATTGGTCGCAAAGGTAATTATCAAAATACAAACAAAACGATTGTGCTATACAGAGTTCCGCACGAGAGACTGGACATATTAGTACTCCTTGACTCAACGCATTACTGCGCTTCCATCTAGAGCCTATCAACGTAGTCATCTCCTACGAGTCTCATAACGATTCCTAATCTTGGAGCACGTTTCCCGCTTATATGCTTTCAGCGGTTATCGCAACCCGACATAGCTACCCAGCGGTGCCCTTGGCAGGACAGCTGGTAGACCAGTGGTCAGTTCATCCCGGTCCTCTCGTACTAGGGACAACCCTCCTCAAGAATCAACGCCTGTAGTAGATAGGAGACCAACCTGTCTCACGCATCTAGTTAACTCTGATTACTCAGAGGATCGGACTGTAACTTCACCCACATCTTGCGATGTTTCGGGTGACCAACATTCAGTCTCTAAGGGCGCCGAGATTCTCTTAACGGTACTCCGTTTTAGAGAATCCAAGTGCCGTCGCTTTCTGAAGCGAGCGGCCGTTGAGATTTTTATCTCCGCTTCCCTCGGTATTGCCCTTTGCATAAAGGGTTCCACCGATATCAGTTGATTTGCTAACGCCTATATTCCTATAGGCGACCGCCGTGAGTTGTCGTTTACGCATCCCGTTAGAGACGCCGACTAAAGTCGGCCAGAACTTGAAAGTTCTTGTCTCTAACGGGACGCACACTACGTCTCCACGTAGCTAACATTTGCCTCGGGGTTCAAACCGTTCAATCCACCACTTCAAGGTCGAACCTT
>DAICZX010000070.1 GCA_027310925.1 Candidatus Parcubacteria bacterium | reverse complement strand
CATGTGCACGCGCCTGAATCTTCGTTGTAAAGAGTTGTTTAGGAAGAATTGCGTGCAACTTTTCCACCATCTTTTCCGCCTCCTCTCCAACCCGCCGACGCGCAATGACGCGTGCGAAGGCGGGTACCGGTTCGTCAGCGACAAGCACGTCGAGGCGCACGACATCCGCCGGGCGTTCGGGGAGGATTTCGTAAGAGAGCGAGGCATACCCAGAAGATATGTTTTTCAATGTATCGAAGAAACCGCGCATAAGTTCCCGCAATGGCATTTCCACGATCATCTCAATACGACCGTCTTGGTAGGTCTCGGTCGAGAGCGTCTGCGCCTCGTGTTCATACAGTAGCTGTACGAGCGCGCTGACCGAGTCCGGTGGTGTAATAATGACGACCTTTGCCCAAGGTTCTTCGATCTGCGCAATGTCTCCGTGCTCGGGAAACTTTGCGGGTGTATAAACGATTTCGCGTATGCCACTCGTCTTCGTAACCGCGTAAGAAATGGTCGGAATCGTAACGATGAGCGCCAGGTTGAATTCCCGCTTCAGGCGTTCGGTAATAATTTCGAGATGGAGAAGCCCGAGGAAACCACAGCGAAACCCGCGACCGAGAACACCCGAGGACTCCTCTTCAAAAGAAAGAGAGGAATCAGAGAGTCGTAACCGCTCGAGCGACTTACGCAGGAGCGGCAAGTCGTCTTGACTTTCCGGATATACCGAAGCCCACACAACCGGCCGCGGCCGCTCATAACCCGCAAGTGCGGGTAACAAACCCTTTGTTACGCCGACCGTATCACCAACTGCCACGACTCCTGGCTCCTTGATACCCGTCACAACATACCCAATTTCCCCGGTAGAGAGGGAGTCGACGGGAGTCTCGTCTGGCATGAAGACACCCGTCGTGAGCGCAATGAACTCCTTTTTTGCAGCGCGAAAAGCGAGTGACTGCCCTTTTTTAAAGGTACCGTCGAAAACGCGCAGATATACGGCAATGCCGCGATGCGTCGAGTAAGAAAAGTCAAAGACGAGGCCGCGTGCCTCGTCCGCCACAGATTCCCGCGGAGACGGGATCCGTTTGACAATCGCCTCAAGAAGTTCATCAACGCCCGCACCGGTCTTCCCCGAAACGGCGAGAAGTTCACTCGACGGTACGCGCACGAGCTTTGCGAGTTCGGCGGTTACCTCATCCACACGCGCCGCAGGAGAATCTATTTTGGAGATGACCGGAATGATGACGCATTTTTGCGCCAAAGCGGATGCGAGCGTCGTCAAAGTTTGTGCCTGTATGCCCTGCGTCGCGTCCACGAGGAGGAGCACTCCCTCGACTGCTCGAAGTGCGCGAGAAACTTCATATGAGAAGTCGATATGCCCAGGTGTGTCAATCAAATTAAGAATATAGTCACGATATCGCATCCGCACCGGTTGCATCTTGATGGTGATACCGCGCTCGCGTTCAAGATCCATACGGTCAAGCACCTGGTCACGCATCATGCGCGCAGGGATGGTCCCCGTACGTTCAAGTAGGCGATCAGCGAGCGTTGATTTCCCGTGATCAACATGCGCGATGATCGAGAAGTTGCGAATATATTTTGGATTCATGGCTGTAACGGCTCTTCGACAGAAGGCGCGAGGACCTCGCTGAGATGCCCGCGTCTTCTGCGAACAAGTCTTTGGAGCGCACTCGCCACAGTACGAAACTCTTCGTTCTCAATAAGGAAAAGTGCAAGTGCCGAAGCGGCAAGGCCGACGACTCCAGCGACAAGCCCTTGCATAAGAACGGCCACCAGAGTCGTGAGCGGCGCGATGCCACCTTCGAGCGCGAGGGTAACATACGCTGCTGCACCACCGGCGACGGCGGCAATACAGCCATCAACAAACGGCCTCAGGAGCGTACGGCCCAATCCTGGAGCGACGCTTCGTAGCGCAACCAAAGAGAGAAATACGAGAAAAAACTGACCAATGACAACAGAAAGCGCGAGGAGAAGGATCGTCGTCCCCTGAATATCACCGACTTTTAAAAAAGCGGCGACCGATGCAAGAATCCCAGTATTCGGTAGAGAAAGAAAATAAAGCGCAAGAACAACAGTGAGGACGGCGCCGGCTAATTGGTAGAAAAGCGGCCGCCATGATTGATGCGCCGCATAAAGTGCACGGGTGAAAAGAAGTTCAAGCGCGTCCACGACGAGGCCGACCATGAGAATGGCAAGCAATGCGGCTGTTAGACGCGTTGCGTTCCAATCGAACGCGCCGGAACCAAGGATAACGCGCACGATGTGTGCGCGCAGGACAACAACAAGCCCAAGCATGACAATAGACCAGAGAATGATGTGCCGTGCACCCGTTGAGAGGATCTTCATGTATTCGCCCTGCTCTTTCTTCTCGAGCGCCTCGGAAAGCGCAGGGAACGCCGCGACGGCATAAGACGATCCAACAAGCGCAAGCGGAACTGCCTCAAGATTATTCGCGAAAGTAAAGACCGACACTGACCCCGTACCGAGCCGTGATGCCAACGCTGTCATGACGAGCAGCATGATTGAATTCGCGCTGAGGGCAAGTGAACGCGGTATCGAGTCTCGCATGACCGAATACATGCGCGCGAGCGTTGGGAAACGTATACGAGGCATAACGCCTGCGCTCAAGACGACTGGAATATGTACGGCCAGATACGCAACCGCACCGATAACAACGCCGATGCCGATTCCTGGAAGACCCCAAATCGGGTAGAGCACAATAATGCCGAGTATAATGCCGAGGTTATAGAGGACTGGCGAGAGCGCGAAAAGTGTAAAGCGCCGATGTACCTGTGTTACACTTGCGAGCACACCTGAGAGTCCTAACAGAATAGGTTGAAATAGCAGTATGCGCGCAAGAAGCACGAATTCGGCCTGATACATCGAATTAACTAGGTCCGGATACAAAAACGTAAGAAATTGCGGCATAAAGACCGCGAGCACCACGCAAATAAGTCCCCCCGCACCCAAAAGAAACGTCGTGGATTCGGAAATAAGTTCCCGTGTTTTATCCCTGTCCATTCCAGTAATACGGGGAATGATCACATAAGCGCTCACGAGCGATGAGACAAGGGCAAAGACAAGGTCTGGCACGCGAAATGCTGCATAGTAGAGATCAAGCACTCGACCAGCGCCGAAGACATGCGCAAATGTCCGATCGCGCAAAAGTGCAAGAGCTTGCGAAGCAAGCGTGAGCGCCGCAAGAAGATACGCAGCCTGATGCAGACCGCGTACCGGCGCTGTTATGCGCTCAAGAATTCGCCGAACCATATCGCTCTATAGTACGCTATGAAATAGCAGTCGCCAAAACTTATGGCTTCACTGGCGGCGCGATAGAAAGTGAGAAGAAGTTCACGGGGAATGGATCCTTTCCTGCCTCAAGCGCCGTAAGTTGGGTTGCCACTGCTGTTGCGTTATCGGTCGAAAGAGCAGCTATAGCCTGCATCTGTGTGAGTGCATCCTTCAGATCACCCTGCTTCGCGTATACTGCCGCGAGAAAATAGCGCGCATTCGCGAACTGAGGATTCGCGGTAACCGCACCAGAAAGCGCAGTAACCGCATCCGCGTAATCGTTTTCCGCTGCACGCAATATGCCAACCTGGAAGAGTATGTTCGGATCGTTTGGTGTGAAATAAGCGGCAGCAAGCGCAGTGGCGAGCGCATCCTTTACATTACCGTCCTTGACCTCAAGTTGCGAGAGTAAGAAGATGGCGGGTGTGTAATCCTGCTTAAGTGCAATAGCGGCTTTCAAATCACTTTCTGCTGCAACCGTATCCTTATTTGCTATATCGAGCTGCGCAAGAATATATGGAATTTGCGGATCCGTCGGATCCAACGCTTGGGCTTTTTCATACGCGGTTTTCGCACTGTTATAACCAAGTGGAACCGCCTGCGCATACAAGTTTCCGAGCACGAGCCAGTTCTGGTAGTCGAGGGGAGCGAGTTGCGTCGCTGTCAGAGCGGCATTGATTCCTGCTGAGAGCGTTGCTTGAAACGTCTGTTGCGCGACGGCTGCCGGCATTGTCGAAGATGCTGCAATACTTCCGAGACGCGCCGCCGCAACACCAGCCTCGATTTGATACGCAGCTGCATTTGGTGCAAAGGAAATTGAGTCCTGTGCAGCTTGATCGGCTACGTCGAGATTGCCTGCAGAAAATGCGGCACCCGCATTCGCGAGCTGTGTCATGGCAATAGAACGTTCAACAAGCGCATACGCTGCAATCACCGACACGAGCAAAAGAATTGTGAGCGAGAACACGATAACGAATCCGAGCCGTGGAGAGCGTGAGAAAACAACACCCCACTGTTGACCACGTACGGCAAAACGAGTTGTCGAGATGAAAAAACCTGCGAAAACGAAAGCGAACGTAAGGATGATTGCATTCGGCACATCAAAGATCGCGATGGCAAATAGGTAGAGCGAACCGACAAACGAGAGTATCGCGGCGTAACGGATGAATGCGTCTTCCGGCGCACGCAAAATAAGCATGCGCAGACCAAGTATGACAAGAAGTCCAAGAAACAAGATCCATGCGATGGCCCCCACGATACCGGTTGTCACGAATGATGTCGGAATAAAGCCAATACCGGTAGAAAAATCAGTATTCCAAAACACAGTTGAATTGAGCGACGCGTCACGATACTTGAGCCATTCGATACCAAAGGTGTCTGGACCAGTACCAAAGATTGGTGCGGTAGCATATGACCTGTGTGCTACCGAGAGTGTTGATTGCCAAGATGGACGAACATTTAATACGTTCATATGAAACGCGCTCGCAAGTGCGCCACCAAGTGTTCCACCGATAAGGAAGAAGAGTGACACCGCAAGTGCTGTAATCGGCAAAATGAGCGAATGACTCCCCTCGTCCATCTCGAGTGATATGTCACCTGTTGTCACTGCCCCATCAAAATCGGCATCAACTGCTTTTGGTCGGCGACGCATCACCGCTTCAACAAAAAGGCCGAGCGCTAC
Organism: Candidatus Parcubacteria bacterium; assembly: GCA_027310925.1. GTDB lineage: Bacteria > Patescibacteriota > Minisyncoccia > Phycocordibacterales > Phycocordibacteraceae > C7867-001. The sequence continues at coordinate 3,688 of DAICZX010000070.1, read as the reverse complement.
GAGAGCGATCAATACCCAAACAACCATTGAGTTCGCGAGGGCGAGCAAAAAAAGCGAAGCCGCACCACTTACAAGAAGGCCGCGTCGTATTCGCGTCTGTAATTCAAGGAATCGGAGTGTTATGAGAACACTAACCACACCGAGGCCGAGAAAAAATGCTAGGTCGTCAAAAGAACCAAGAATCGAAAATGTAGGTGGAATTAAATTCGATGCAAATTGCCCGACAACAACGGCGCATACTTCGAGTAACGTAACGAAACCAAACACAAAGGCACCCACGCGAAGGAACAGGCGGTAATGCTCAGGCCGCCTCAACACAAGTGCAGCTAAAGTTCCAAGACCGGCTGCAATAAACATGAAGCCGAGCGTGTCGGGTTCGAAAGCCGTTCCCCAAAATGTGTTTGTAAATGGTACTCCAGAAAATGCCGCAGAAAGTGTGTAAGCTATTACGGGTAACCAGAGCGCGCCCACAAGCACCAGCGGTGGAAGAATGATGTTGCCACGCGAAAGGCGCGCGAGAATATAAACCGCAAACGTGATGAGTGCTCCGGCAGCGAGCAAGAAAGTTTTTGTCGTCGAGAATGGGACTGCCGCAGACGGGATGAACGCGAATACGCCAACGACGAGAGTCACTATCAGCGCCCATATACTAATGCCCTCAAGTGAGGGGTGGGTGGGTGGTTGTTGTAGAGGCATGGTTGTTTCTCGTCGAATTTATTTTGGTGATAATAATGTTTAGTATACCTCGCACCCACTGTAGTCTAGGTGTTCGTCCACAGACCATATTACATAATTAATGGTATGATGTGTATAGACCGAGCTAGACGATCGCTCGCGCGGACGTAAGCCCTGCGCGGGAGGAAAGTCCGAACATGCTTCCCATTCGCCAATCGGTGAGTGGAAAATAGGTAGCGGGTAACGCCCGTCGTCCGCAAGGATAGAGGTGCCTACAGAGACGCCGAAGACGAAAGTTAGAGGATCCCTTCGGGGAGAGTCCCGTCGAGAGATGGGGGTGCAACGAATAAATCCTTACCCGCATGCAAGGCCGTGCCCCACAAAAGGGAGTGCCGCTTGAGCTCACAAGTAATTGTGGGCCCAGATAAATGATCGCCCACGACAGAATTCGGCTTATCGGTTCGGTCTATAAAATGAGAAAACCCGCGCTCCTGCGCGGGTTTTCTCTTATTTTGAAAAGATTACTCTATCTCACAAGTCCCGCCAGCACAGGCAAGCTCTTTTTTCATCTCAGTCTCATCCTGGCGCTCATACGCTATAAGCTTCGAATAGTCCACTTTTGGAAACCGAGCCATACGCGTTTCGTATTCCTCTTTTGTGATTGTTTCATAGGGTGCAAGTCGGTACACATAATCGCTTCTTGGTAAAAAAGAAAGCCCACCGATAATGCTCCAGTTTTTCTGAATCCAGTCAACCACACTGATCCATTCGCTCGTGCCAACAGAAATGGTCGCCGACGGGTTATGTTCAGTATAATTAAGCTTTACTTGCCTCCAATATTCGAGTTGTTCGAGTGCAGTAAAATCATCCTTAAACCGCGCGCCCTTCGAAGAATCAGGTGCCTTAACCGGAAATTCTAGGACGTAAGTATTTGCCCCTTCCATCGACTGCCCAACTTCCGGATAGAAGGGTACGCCTTGATCCCGCATCATCTTAAAGAGTGAGTCGGTTGCACTAATGCGCACACGCCGAACGTAGTATGGCGCGTGACGCGGGTGAATTCCCGAAGCGCAATTAAAGGTCTGGGAAACGGTTCCTGATGGCTTTACCGCGGTAACCGCCATTGATCGTTCGACGCCGAAACGCTTCGCGTATGTGTTGTTCGTCTTCACCGCTATGTCGCGGAGTTTGCGCATAACTTCCGGGCGTCGTGCGACTGGTGAATCCCACTGTCCAGTCACCGAAACGCCAAGAAGCCGTTCCGCGCGATTGTGATCGGTCCATTCCTTTGAGATGTACTCAAACTTCGTGAGCGTTGATTGGTATGTACCGAGGATTGCCGCAAGTCGCGCCTTTCGAAGAAGCGAGGCTTCTGTATCATGTGCACGCGCGATTACTTCCGATAGATTGCAGAATTGCTTTGATTGTAGAATGATCTCGGCGCAAGGGTTTGTGCCAATGGACCCACGCACCACACCATCTTCTCCGATAAAACCGATTTCTTTGAAATAATCAATACGACGTTTCGGGAGTGTCGTCGCGAGCGAACCGCGATTAAAGATACCTCGCTCGCCCGCACCACTTTTCATGAGAGCAACCCACTCATCCATTAGCTCAGCATTTGTCGGCTGCACTTCATAGACTGCTGAATTATTCGCAACCACACGATGTGGATCGGTCATATAAAACTGTCCTTTCTTGGCATCGCGCATCTCTACGTCATCAAGATCGGAAAGCGAGATCATCGCGGTGCGACGCACCCCACCTGCAACCACACACTCACCGATCTTGCAGATAATGTCATGGGCGTCAATATTACGCAGGCGTCGACCTTGCCGCGCCATAACACGTTCGCGCGCAAATCCAAGCAGACTCCTGAGAGGTTCAGGGCCAGAGGCTTTACCACCCATTACCTTTAATCGTGCCCCTGCAGGACGCACCTGAGAAAAATCAAAAGAAACATCCTTGCCGTCATACCAAGTCTTAAGTCCTAGCGTAAGCGCATCGCACCATCCTTCCTTTGAATCGGCAACGAAATGTGGTGATAATTTCTCTCCCGTCTGTTTTTTGATCTGTGGCAACTGTTCTATGTTCTGACTCTCGACAGCAAAACCAACGCCACACCCTTGCATAGAGAGATACATTATTTCGGCAAAATCAGTAAGTTTGACTGGTGCAATGAAAGTACAATTATATGCGCACGTATTACAACGGCGTACCGCCTCACCCGAGAATTGCATGAGACGCATTGATGGCATTACCTCTTGTTTGAGAATGGCCGTGCGTACTTCGGTATATTCCTTTTCGGTCAGTTTGTTACCGATGTTCTCACGCATGAAACTTATGTATCGGTCGACTGTCTCAATCCACGTCTCGCGACGACCCTCTTCCGGAATCCATTTAGCATACGTCCGCAGGTAAACGAACTCACCGAGAGCGTTACCGGAAAAATATTTTTTGCTTTCTTCAGTAAGTTTTCGTACGTGTTCTGAGATCTCGACATGCGCCGCGCGGAGTTGCGCACGCTTGTCACGATATAAAATGAAAGCCTTTGCCGTCTTCACGTAATCATTTAAAATGAGATATTTTTCTATCGAATCATTCATACCCTCAACGGTCGGAAGAAAGCCCTTGTATTTCTTCGAGAAACGTCCAAGTTCTCCCACTACTTGGTGCGCAACGAGTACAGCGTCTTCCTGGGTGCCCTCCCCTGTTGCTGCCATTGCTTTCCAGATTGCTGCGGAGATTTTATCAAAATCGAATGGAACGAGACGACCATCACGCTTTTCAATCCTCGGGATCATTGCACGATAACGAATCGTCTCCTTTGAAATCGCCTCTTTTTCTTTCGAGACTACCGGCTCCGCCGTTTTTGAAACACGTGCAACTGAAGTTTTTACGTGAACAAGAGCTCTTGCAGTTTTTGACATAAAAAATAGGGTTAATAAAAAATTAATAACGTAACAATCGCTACAACGAGTTTAACTCTGATTATCTAAAATGCCATGTGGAT
>DAICZX010000005.1 GCA_027310925.1 Candidatus Parcubacteria bacterium | reverse complement strand
CCTGAAGGCCGATGGAGAATATAAGGGCGCCTATGATGAGAGCGGTTTGCGAGAGGATGCGGCGGAGATTCATGGGGCGAATTGCGTTATCTGAATTAATGCATTCAGTATAGCGGGGACTGGGTGGTGAGGTTAGCGGAGGTGGGGATAACGAATTCCCCCCCTTCCTAACAAGAAACATTCGCGACAATGTAATCGTATGCTTCATCGACCTAATCAACGAGCGTGTAGAGCTTCATGTCCTCCTCATTGATTGCTTTATGTTCCTGATAAAGTGTCTTTTCGATAAAAGCTAGCAATGGTTCCCAATAATTCTTTCCGAAAAGAATGATTGGGACTGTACGGATCTTCTTCGTTTGCACGAGCGTTACAATCTCAAAAAACTCATCCAATGTTCCGAAGCCACCTGGAAAATATACATAAACTTCGGAGGCATAGGTAAGCATTACTTTTCGTACAAAAAAGTGATCGAAGCCGAATTTTTCGGTCAAGTATGGGTTGTACTTTTGCGCATCCGGTAAATTGATGTTGAGTCCAACGGAAGACCCGCCGGCGTCAAACGCACCCTTATTTGCGGCCTGCATGACACCGGCACTACCGCCCGTGATTACGGCAAAACCCTTCTTGGCGAGACGACCTGCGAGCTCAGTGGCGTGTTTGTAAACAGCATCATCAAATGACGCTCGCGCACTCCCAAAAAAAGAAACGGAAAGACCGTAGCGACGAATAATATCGAACCCTTCGACTAACTCCGACATGATCTTGAAAACACGCCAAGACTCTATCTTCTTCGGTTTGCAAACTAGCAATGGACGATTGTCGGGCATTGTGCGTCCCCCTTCCTGAACTGTCTGCGCAAGACGTTCAGTCACCTCATGAATCAAAGGTCGGTCTGATTGTGTGTATGTGGGCGACGCGATAGGTACTAAATCCTCGTTCATTATCATCCAGTGTATCAGATCAAATTCATCCGCAATTCATAGCCCATGTATAACTTACACCCGCATAGGTTGGAACTTTGCGTTCTTTATATGTTTCTGCTATGATTAGCAGGTAAAACTCATACCAATATGGCGTCAACCAAAGCGGGCGGATCAGCTAAAAATCTCAATGACTCAAATCCGAAGTATCTCGGCGTGAAGCTTGCTGACGGCGCTTCCGCACGTCCAGGCATGGTCATTGTTCGTCAACGCGGCACGAAAATCGAGGCTGGGAAGAACGTGCGTGTCGGCCGCGACCATACGCTTTTTGCGATAGCCAATGGCACTGTCGCTTTCCGCACTCGCCGCAAGACGAACTTCACGGGCCGCATCATCACCAAGAAAGTCGCAGACGTTATTTAAGGCTTTTCGAAGTGCTGCCAGTCTTTCCGTTCCTGCCAGTCCCCTCCCCACTGCCAGCCAAACGATTTAAAAAGTGAGGCAATTTCGACCGTTATTGTTCCCTGCTGTGTTGGGTCATGGCGAGCGCCCGACGGCACAATGACGCCGTTGTGTTGAGTATATGGGTTTTGCATCGGATTAATATCAATCGCGCGCCCGTAAGAATGGTTGGATAGTCGATTGGTGCCGAAAATGACGCGATAATTAAATGCCGAAGTGTTATTCGCTGCCATAGAGGCATTATCGTCCCACTCATAGACATGAGTGGGAATTATGCGCGCGATTGGGAACCGTATCTCTGATAGTTTTTTAAAAATATTTTGCACTTCTTCAGCGACATTCGCATGCACAACGAGATGTCCTTGCTGGACAGCATTATCGAAGGAGAGATATGGGATAGTAACAAGCAATAAATCTTTCTTAATGTCTTCCGGAATTTCTTTCCCCGCGAGTGTCTCATCGAGCGTCATTATGCTTCGGCTTCTATAGTGATGGAGAACTTACCAAAGGTGTCGGCGGTGGCGATCGGAATATCGAACGTGCCAAGTGCTTTAATCGGCTTCTCGAGCTTGATAGAATTCTCGGAAATATCGATATGCGCCTGTTCCTTTGCCGCCTGCACGATTTCCCCCTCCTCTATCGCGTCATACAGATGACCTTTTTCGTTCGCCTTTGCCCGAATCACGATACGTGACTCGGCAAGAGACGCTATGTTTTGTGCGAGAAGAGATGCGTCGAGCGCAACACGATCTGCTCTCTGCTTAAGGCGCAATTCGGCTTCTTTCCTCGCCTGAGGTGTCGCGGCTTTGGCAAACCCTCTGGGAATCAGATAGTTAAGGGCATGGCCATCGGCAACGTCGACCGTGTCATGCTCGCTTCCAATCCCTTTCACGTCCTTAGTTAAAACTATTTTCATATAATACCAGCCTAACCTATCACATGGTATTCGTCTACTTCCCAGTAGTAAGGAACTGAATGGCACGCGCCATCTGGGGATCCTTCTTCGCAGCGATATCCGCATTAGTGAATGGCACAACGATATCCGGCGTTATGCCACGTCCCATAATCCAATGACCTGCGGGAGTAATCCAACGCGCAACAGTTATTTTTAACGATCCGCCATCGAGATTTAGCAATGTTTGTACTGACCCTTTTCCGAAAGATTGAGTGCCGATAATTGTTGCGGTATGCGTATCCTGAAGTGCGCCCGCAAGTATCTCTGAAGCGGACGCTGAACCGCCATCAACAAGTACCACTACCTTTGTTCCCGCCGGAACGTCACCATACCCAAAGCTCGTATACACCTGATTTGGCGCCTTGCCACCAAAATCCTCTGTCACAACGGTTGCACCTTCCGGAAGAAAGTGACTGGCGATATCAACCGCCGCATCAAGATAACCACCTGGATTACCGCGTAAATCAATGATAAGTTTTTTCGATCCCGAAGCTCTGAAGCGCGCAAGCGCCTGATCAAAAAGCTCCGCAGAATTTGAGGTAAACTCGTAAAGCGCGATATGGTAAACACCGCTCGCTGCGTCAAGGCCATCATTTATTTCAGGCACTTGAATCGTCTCGCGCACTATTTTCATATCAATAGATTTCCCATCACGAACAATGGTTAAATCAACGGTCGTGCCAACGGGACCTCGAATATCGCTCACGGCTTCATCAATCGGAAGACCGTTTGTCGACCTTCCATCAATGGCAACGATCTGATCACCTGTTTTAATTCCTGCCATTTCCGCAGGGGTGCCTTTTAAGGGGGCAATGACGGTTAAGACATTGTTTTTTATATCGATTTCCATACCAACACCCGCAAAACTTCCTGAAATGTTGTCCGCGAACGCTTTCGCCTGCACTGGTGGAAAGAAGACAGTATACGGGTCACCGTAAGAGGCAGCGAGACCACTAATCGCGCCAAAAATGCGATCTTTAATCGAGGGGAGAGTGGAGGACGCATGCGTGATGACATAATTTGCGTCAAGCGCGTTCCAAGCTTCCCAGAAATCGGTTAAATCAACGTTCGGGTCTGGGGTAGCATTGAGTCCGTCGCCGAGAAACGGGACGTGCGAAACGACTTCACCAGCAACAGACCCGTTTACGCCAATGATAAGACCTGCGCCAAAGGCGAGTACAGCGACAAGTGCAAAAGAAACACCGCGCGTTATAACACGATGCTTGTGACCACCATACGCACTTTCTGATTCCATGAAATGAGTGTACCACATGGACGCAACCGAGTAGAATGGTGGAAACTGCACGTGGTATTCTATAGGCATGATATTTCGGCATGAGTATCGTGAGGTCACCTGGATTGACCTGGAGCAGCCAACTGAAGAGGAAATACGGGATATTGCTCACGAGCTTTCAATCGGTGAACGTCTCGAGCAGGAACTGCTCTCCCCCACGCCGATGTCGCTCGTGGTGCGAGAGGACGAAGTAACACTCCTTGTACTCCACTTTCCTGCGCACAGTACGGAAGGCGGCGGTGTGACAAGAAACCAGGAGATTGATTTCATCGTCGGCGATCACTTCATTCTGACGGTACGTTACGAGGTTGTAGCGCCCCTACACCACCTACAAAAACTTCTAGAGACACAGAAACTCGTCTTGAGGCGTGTTGCCCTTACCACCGACGTCTTGCTTGAGCTTCTCTTTGTGCATTTGTACACATCGGTACACGATCACACGAATCATGTCGTGAATCGCCTTGAGCGCATTGAGCAAGACATGTTTGACGGTTCCGAACGGAAAACGATACTCTCAATTTTACAAGTCAGTCGCGAATTTTTACATATGGAAATAGCGCTCGCGGATCAGGAAGAACCGCTCGATCGTTTCCTCGCGGCACTTACGGAGCGAAATTCATTCGGAATGTCTTTCCTGGAGCGTACCGAACGCATACGTACCGAACGCATTCAGATCGCGCGTCTCGTCGAGACGCACCGTGCGATTGCAACTGAGTTGCGCGAGACTAATATCGCATTACTCGAATCTCGTCAAAACGAAATCATGAAAACGCTTACCATCATCACATTCAGTGTTCTCCCTCTCGAACTCATCGCTCTCATCTTCGGCATGCACATGCTCGGGACACCGTTGCAGCAAAATCCGAACGCATTCTGGATTATTGTAGCTGTCATGCTCGGTCTCGTCAGCCTCATGGTGCTTTTTTTCGCACGAAAGCGCTGGATCTTTTAATATATGAAGTGGCTCGCTCGAATCCTTAATAAACAAGAGGGTATCGTTCGTGCTCAGTTTCCGTCTATATTCTTTACGAATACGCTCTCGGGTCGAAAAGAGATTTTTGTATCGCAAAAACCGGGTGTCGTGCTTCTTTACTCCTGTGGGCCGACCGTATATGCCCGCGCGCATATCGGGAATCTTCGTGCCTTCGTGTTCGCAGATACTGTCGCACGCACGCTTGCTGCAGCCGGATATCGCGTGCATCGCGTAATCAACATAACGGATGTCGGCCATCTCGTTGGTGATGGCGACCTCGGGAAAGACAAGGTGGCGGTTAGTGCCGCGCGCGAGCGTTTAACACCAGAAGCAATCGCGAATCGCTATACAAAGCTTTTCCTTGAGGACCTAGATGATCTTTCAATCGATACAAGTGATATTCAATTTCCCCGGGCAACGAAATATATCAAGGAACAAATAGCGCTCGCTAAAACCCTTGAAGAGAAAGGTCTTGCGTACCGTCTTGCGGACGGTCTCTACTTTGATACGGGAAAATTCCCCGGCTATGGAAAACTCGGCGGACTTTCTGATGAGGAACTTGAAGCTGGCGCACGCGTCAAGGTCGCCAAAGGGAAACGTCATCCCGCAGACTTCGTCCTATGGCGAGTCGCGAAACCAAACGATCTTCAACAATGGGATAGTCCATGTGGCCGGGGGAACCCCGGTTGGCACATCGAATGTTCCGCAATGGTACGCGCATTGCTTGGGCAAGAAATCGATATTCATACCGGTGGCGAGGATCTTGCGCATATACACCACAATAACGAGATCGCTCAATCGGAGTCAGTAAGCGGTCGCACTTTTGTCCATTATTGGATGCACAGTGCCTTTCTCACTATGCGTGGCGAGAAGGCGTCGAAGTCCCTCGGCAACGTCGTATATCTTTCCGATCTCGTTGAAAAGAGGCTGCACCCACTTTCCTTGCGTTATTTCTTCTTTCAGGCACAGTATCGTACACCGATTTCCTTCTCCTGGGACGCGCTTGCCGGTGCCGCCGGCGCACTCGATCGACTCTGGAGAGTGTCTCGCGTTATTGCGCGTGAATCAAAACGCAAGAGTGCTGATTCCGAGGCACGTGATCAGTTTCTCGCGACCATGCGTGACGACCTCGCAACCCCACAAGCGCTCGGCATCCTCTGGAGTGCCTTAAAGAGTGAGGAATACACCCCCGAAGAAAAATGGGGTCTTCTAGAGGACGCGCAGGCACACCTCGGTCTCTCGCTTCTCGACCCACCCAAGCAACCCGGCTCCCTCGCGGAGGAAGATGTGCCGAAGGAGATATGGGATATGCTCATGCGCCGGGAGACAGCACGTGCTTCAAGAGACTTTAAAAAGGCCGATCACATTCGTAGTGCTATCGAGCGCAGTGGATATCATGTGGATGACGGACCGGGAGGACCCGTGTTGACTCAGGAGACTCTTTGATACAATTGGATGGATGACAACAGCCGACCGTATCCCTCCACAGTCCCTTGAGTCTGAGCGTGCCCTCCTCGGCGCTATTCTCTTAAAACCGGACGCCATCCACGATGTCTCTGATCTTATTCGCGCCGATTCTTTCTATGCGGAGAAACATCGGCTTATATTCAGCGCTATGCGCGAACTTGCCGAGCGGGGCGAACCGATTGATCTGCTTTCCCTTTCCGAACGACTGCAAAACCAAGGCCTGCTTGAACGCGGCGGCGGCCGTAGCTATCTAGCAGAGCTCGTCGGGTCAGCGCCAGCACCAGGCAATTTCTCACACTATGCAGAACTTGTCTCACGCAAGTTCCTCATGCGCTCCCTTATTGACGCTGCATCTACCATTACCGAATCCGCATATGACGAAGCACGCGAGACAATGGAGGTACTCGATGAAGCTGAGAAGAGCATATACGCCATCGGTAACGCTTCTGCGGCACACAAATTCACTGCTATTGGAGATAAAATTCACGAGGCATGGGATCGCATTGAAGCCCTTTCGAAAAAAGAAGATGGTATCCGCGGCGTCCCCTCAGGCTTCCCTTCCCTTGACAACCTCCTTTCAGGCTTTCATCCATCCGATCTTGTCATTATCGCAGCACGCCCCTCAATGGGTAAAACTTCGCTCGCCCTGGATATTGCGCGGAATGCCGCCGTACGCCATAACGTCGCCGTCGGCATTTTTTCGCTCGAAATGAGCTCGGAACAACTCATTGACCGCATGCTTGCCGCAGAGTCTTTCGTCAACTCATGGAAATTGCGTACTGGACAAGTACGAGAGGAAGAGGATTTCGGCCGCATACGAGACGCACTTGAATCGCTTTCAAAAGCTCCCATTTTCATCGACGACAAACCGGGCAATAACATCCTCGCGATGCGCGCGGTCGCACGGAGACTGAAACGAGAGCGCGGCATTGGACTTATCGTCGTTGACTATCTTCAGCTCATGACCCCGACCTCGACCAAGTCCTCCGATTCTCTCGTCCAGCAAGTCACCGAGATATCCCGTTCTCTTAAATCGCTCGCACGCGAGCTCGCAGTTCCGGTTATCGCGCTCTCACAACTTTCGCGTGCAGTCGAGCAACGTGGCGGTAGACCGCGCTTGAGCGACCTACGCGATTCCGGAAGCATCGAACAAGACGCCGACGTCGTGATGTTTATCCATCGCGAAGATAAACGCAACCCTGAAAATGGTCAACCGAATATCGCGGAAATCCTTATCGAGAAACATCGTAACGGCCCGACTGGTAAAACCGAACTCTACTTCGATGAAAAACGGGCCACGTTTCAGCCGGTGGACACGACCGGCTATGGTGATCTCGCAGGGGAGTTCAAAAATTAATGGACCACATTGACGAACTTGCTCGTGCACTTGCCCGTTTACCGGGGATCGGCCCCCGACAAAGTAAGCGTTTCGTGTATTATTTACTCGCCGCATCAATCTCCGAGCGTACGAAACTCGCGGAACTTATCATGTCCCTTGGTAAAGATGTTTGCCAGTGTTCCGAATGCTTTCGTTTCCATAACGAAACTACCACAGATGTTTGCAGGTATTGCTCTGATCATGGGCGAGACAACGCGATCTTGATGTTCGTTGAGAAGGATCAGGACCTCTCCGCGATAGAACGTGCGGGCACGTATCACGGACGCTATTTCGTTCTCGGCGGATTACTCACTTTGTCGGGTAAAGGCGCAATTCGTGAAAAGGAACTACTGCGCATGGTTGAGAAACGGCTGGAGAATGGCCTACAGGAGGTCGTTCTCGCACTTTCAGCTACGAGTGAGGGAGAATATACGGCCGATCGCGTGCGGACATTACTCGCTCCATGGCGTGAGCAAATACGAATTTCCGAACTCGGACGCGGACTCGCGACCGGTAGCGAACTCGAATATTCCGATACACAAACGCTGCGTGCCGCCCTTACCAATCGCAAGGAGGCTTAATGGCCTTGAACAAAGGTCAGCGCACGGCCCTTGAGTGAAGCGCGACCAGTACGACCGATGCGGTGTACATAATCCTCATACGTAGAAGGGAGATCATAATTGATGACATGCGAGACTGCGGGAATGTCCAATCCACGTGCCGCAACGTCGGTGGCAACGAGCACGTTTACCTTTCCCGCCTTAAGAGCTTCCAGCGCACGCAAGCGTGCCCCGTGGGTCTTATTGCCATGAATGCTCTCTGCGTGAATGTGGAGGCGCGAGAGCGCCTTGGCGAGTTTTTCCACACCAAACTTGGTGCGTCCGAACACAAGCACTCGGTTGAATTCTCGATCTTTAAGAAGATCCACGAGTACCTCAAATTTGTCTTTTCCGCGAGGAACGCGAATAATGTCTTGATCAATACTGCTCGGTGTGTCACGCATCTTCACCGAAATGACAACGGGATTCGTGAGAAAATCACCGATGAGTCGTTCGATATCTTTCGACATTGTTGCGGAAAAGAAGAGCGTGTGACGCTCTTTGCGCATTTTCGAAAGAATCATGCGCATGTCGTCAATGAAACCCATGTCGAGCATGCGATCCGCCTCATCAAGAACGACTGTGCCAAAGCCAGAAAGATCAAGCGCACGACGTTCCATCAAATCCTTGAGTCGTCCGGGTGTACCGATAACGAATGCCGGATCATGCCGAAGCATCGAAATCTGGGGACCGATATTCGTGCCGCCGACCGCAACCATGCCACGAAATCCTAGGCCGTGCGCAAATCCAGCGAGTTCTTTTTCTATCTGCACCGCGAGTTCCCTGGTCGGCGCCATGATAAGAACACGCTCGCCTTTCTGCTTCACTACCTTATCGATAAGCGGAATGAGAAATGCGGCGGTTTTCCCTGTCCCCGTCTGGGCGAGACCGACAACGTCTTGGCCGAGCAAGGCGTGCGGAATAGCTTTATCCTGAATTGGTGTCGGGAACTCGTACTTTTTCGCGATAATATTTTTTTTCAGATGGTCATTTATATCGAAATCGGAAAACTTATGATCAGGAACAAACACAGGTTCTTCAGTGCTGACAACCGCCTTATTCATGAACTTTGAAATCTCGGCTTCGGTTTCACCGAAGGAACCGAAACCCCCACGGCGTGCGCCTACACGTCCGCGATTGCTGTATCCGCCATGTCCATAACCACGACGACCTATAGAACGATCCCCGTTGCGTCTGACCGGGTCATCTCGACGAGATTCATAAGGACGACGGGCAGGGTATTTCCCATCCCGCTGGAGCGAAGAAGAATGCCCACTGCTGCGCGAGTCACTACTAGACGATTGATGATTCCAACGCCCTATTTGCATAATAAAGTATTGCTAGCTAAATAAAAGCCTTTGTATTCGCCCTCGATATACCAGGATTAGGAAATCGAATCGATTTTCACTTTAAGAAGTGGTTGACGGTGTCCGCGACGTTTATAGTAACGGCTCTTCGGTTTGTATTTCACAACCTCAACTTTCTTTCCTTTCCCTGCGAGAACGACGGTGCCCTTGACCTCCGCGCCC
>DAICZX010000069.1 GCA_027310925.1 Candidatus Parcubacteria bacterium | reverse complement strand
CCATAAAATAAGATATGTTCTGGCATGCCGCCGCGCTTCTTCGCAGCGTCAATAGCAATACGTACATTCGCTTTTATCTGTTTTTGACCGACATATTCATCCCAATGGCTTGGGCGAAGTGCTGCATCAAGTGAGGTGGTGAGAATGGGGAGGGTTTCAGGTGGTCTTGACATAAAATAAGACAATGCTAACATTCTAGCATAGTTTTTTGATCCTGCTTATACTCCTCTAGGCAAGGCTTGACGGCCTCGGGCGTTTCCCCAAGGATTTTATGGTTTGCGCACTTCGGTTCGCAATACTGTGGATCTCCTCAGGTGTCTCGTCCACCCTACTTTAATGTAGGTTTTGCCTGGAGGAGCATAAGCAGGATTTTAGTAGGGTGACTTTATAATATAACTTTCCAATGTCCAATCGCTATCGAGGAAGGTTGACTGTTGACATAACCTCGGCAAGCGAAGTAGCGCCAATAAGTGCTTTGAGAACACCATCTTGTGCCATAGTGAGATAGCCCTGTTTCGTGGCCAGTTTCGCAATCTCATTTTCTGGTGGGTTGTCTCGGAGAAAGTTTGCGAGCTCGTCATCCATAAAAATCGCTTCATAGAGTCCGACGCGTCCTTTATAACCCGTTTCATCAGTACTCGTTGGAGCCGGTTCCCAGACGGTCTCTATTTTTTCTGGAACCAATGACTTGTCGACAAGGGGTTCAAAAACTTTAGCGATCATTTCTTTTTCCTCATTAGTAAGTGAACGTTCTTTCTTTTTATTCGGATCGAGTTTACGTAAGAGACGTTGCGCCATCGAAACGGTAACCGCCGAACCGAATGATTTCGGATTTACACCAAGATCAGCGAGACGCGGGAAAGTGCCCGCCGCGTTGTTGGTATGGAGCGTGGAGAAAACAAAGTGGCCAGTAAGTGCCGCCTGAACTGCAATATCAGCAGTTTCACCATCACGAATCTCACCAACCATAATAATGTCTGGGTCTTGGCGCACGATTGATCTGAGTCCTTCGGCAAAGGTGTATTTCTCTCCTGCGACCTGCGTTTGCACGATCCCATCGAGATGATATTCCACGGGATCCTCGATGGTAATTATTTTTATTTCTGGCGTATGAATTTCTCGGAGAAATGAATAGAGCGTCGTCGTCTTTCCACTCCCGGTCGGGCCGGTGGTAAGCAACATTCCGTTTGGCCGCCGTATTTCTTTCTCAAGACGGGCAAGAAGCTTTGGATTGATTCCCAATTCTTTGTAAGAAACTTTTGTTGCCTCTGGATCAAGAATACGTAGCACGATAGATTCACCATAATTTCCAGGAATGAAAGAAACACGCATCTCAATCTCGTCCTCAGCCCTTGCAATGCTGAAGCGCCCATCCTGGGCTTGGTTGGTAACATTCAGTTTAATACCCGCGAGCAGTTTTATGCGTGAGTTGAGTTGGTGATAGGTTGCCGGATCAAAGAAAAATGTGTCAGACAAAAGACCATCAATGCGCAGGCGCAAAAGAGTTTTTTCCTTTCCAGGTTCAAAATGAATATCAGAAGCGCGAAGCGCGAACGCGCCAGCGAAAATGATTTCGAGAATGTGCGAGACGCGGTCTAGTGATTTGCGGGCGGTAGCGGCTCCGAGTTCTTGCTCGAGTGCTTTACGCGTGCTGCTTTTCTCGCCAAGCTTCTTGAGTATTTCTGAAGCAATGGTAAAAACACCCGCTTTCGATTCGGCAGTGAAGGAAAGATCTTTATAGCGTGCGAGTATCTTATCAAGGCTTTTTCTCGAGACTAGGAATTTTTGCAACAAAAATCCGCGAGCGGTGAGATCTTCAATAAGTTTTGCAAGTGCGGGATTGTTCGGGTTGTGAATGGCGAGCGAGAGCGTTTTCGCCGTTTTCAAAAATGCTGCTGTTTCGGCAAGTAGCGCTTCCTCCTTGGGAATAACACGAAGTGCCTCATTATCTATCTCTTTGAGAGAGAGATCAGCATATGGCATTCCATATTTCTCGGAGAGGATACGCGCAACATCTTCCTCCTCATGCTCACGCACTTCAGCGAGTTTCGCTTCTGCGCGCGTCGTGTCAAACGGAAGATCCATATAGATATATAATAGCATCGACTTGTAAATCCTGGGACACTCCAGACCATTTATTAAAATGGTAGCTATTCTTACTTTGCCTATTTATTAAGACTCCCTCAAGCAAATCCCATTATCTAAAGTAAGCGCGCTTTTATTTTCAGCGGTACAATATACTGTCATGAAAAAATTAGTTCGAACGCTTGTGGAATTTGAGAAGGAGGCGACGCGCTTCGCCGAAGCGATCATAAAAAACAAACAAAGTGCGGTTCTTGTGACGCTGTCCGGTGAGCTTGGAGTCGGAAAGACCTCTTTTGTTAAAGCAGTTGCACGAACACTCGGGATCAAAGAGATTGTGAATAGCCCCACATTCGTACTAGAAAAAATCTACCCGCTTCCAAATGGGCGACCGTTCAAGCGTCTTGTGCACATAGATGCCTATCGGCTCCTGAATAAGAGTGAGCTCGTTGCACTAGAATTTAGTGAACGTATGCGGGACACGGATAATCTCATTCTATTTGAATGGCCAGAGAAAGTAGCTAGCGCGCTACCTATTCCCACCACAAAAGTTTCCTTTACGGTACTTCCCGATGGTTCACGTAAAATCTCATATGCCTAAAAAAGTTATCGCGAAGAAACGGATTGTGCTGCTTGATACACATGCGATTATCCATCGCGCGTATCATGCTCTCCCAGAATTTACTGGCCCCACAGGAGTTCCAACGGGGGCGCTATATGGCCTTGTTGCAATGTTGCTCAAAATTATCACTGATCTTGCGCCGGACTATATAGCCGCCTGTTATGACTTACCGAAACCAACTATCCGCCATGAAGCATATGCGGACTATAAAGCGACACGCATGAAAATTGACGATGCACTTGCGCAGCAGCTCCAAGAGTCGCGTAGATTTTTCGAGGCGTTTTCAATTCCCATCTATGAACGAGAGGGGTTTGAAGCAGATGATATTCTTGGCACCATTGCATATGAACTTAAGAATGAAAGGAACATTGACGTTATCATTGCATCGGGTGATATGGATACCCTACAACTCATCGACGATGAGCGCGTGCGTGTGTATACATTGAAGAAGGGTATTAATGACACGATTTTGTATGATGAGAAGGCCGTCATTGAACGATTTGGTTTTCCTCCCACTCTTATCCCAGATTGGAAGGGTCTTCGAGGAGATCCATCTGACAATATAAAGGGCATTCCTGGTATCGGTGAGAAGACTGCAACGGAACTAATAAAGAACTTCGGATCCATAGAAAAAATATACGCAATTCTTAAGAAAGACGAAACAGTATTTATTAAAAAGGGGATAAAAACACGCATGATCGGGCTCTTAAGGGCTCATGAAGAAGACGCACATTTTTCAAAATCACTCGCGACAATACGTCTCGATGCGCCAATTGCTTTCGCGTTACCTGAGCACATGTGGCGTAAAAACATTGATATGAAGAAGGTGCTGGCGCTTTTAGACGAATTTGGTTTTCGATCATTGCGAGAGCGGGCTCGCAGTGTTCTCAACAAATCCTCGGGTAATAGTGCTACACATTCTGAACCAGATAGCACTGAAGTGCTAAAGCCCGTGCCAGAAGAAATTCCACCAAATCTCTTTGCAGAAGCGCAAATCATGCTCTGGCTTATCTCATCTGAATTTACCAACCCATCGCTTGACGACATTCTTGCGTTTACAAAAAAAAATACTTTTGCTGCCGCTCGCACAGAACTTGAGAAACAATTATCCACCCTGAAGAAGGTGCGTGAGGTATATGAACAAATAGAGATGCCGCTTATTTCAGTTGTACACAAGATGGAAACGCACGGGGTTCTTATAGATCCAAACGTACTGAATGGTCTTGCCATAAAATACCGTGCTGAACTTTTATTAATCGAGAAAAAGATCTACGAATCCGCTGGACATGAATTTAATGTCAGTTCACCAAAACAACTTGGCGAGGTACTTTTTGATGAGTTGAATATTATTCCCGAACGGCACAAGAAAACGGCGGGTGGCCAACGTTCGACACGCGAGAGTGAGCTCGAGAAAATTCGTGACGGACATCCAATTGTTAACGATATCTTGGAGTACCGCGAGCTGAAGAAACTCCTCTCGACCTATATCGAGAGCCTCGCATCTTTACTCGACACGGGCAAGCGTTTACATGCTGAATTTCTCCAGACGGGCACAACTACTGGACGTATGGCAAGCCAGAATCCCAATCTTCAGAACATCCCACTACATTCTGAGCGCGGACGAGCGATACGTCATGCGTTTATAGCTCCATATGGTTTCACACTCGTATCACTCGACTATTCCCAGATAGAACTACGCCTTGCAGCAATTCTTTCTGGTGATGAGAAGCTTTGTGCGATATTTAGAGATGGTCGTGATGTGCATAAAGAAGTGGCGGCACAAGTATTCCATGTTACTCCGGAAGCAATCGATTTTGAAATGCGGCGACGGGCGAAAGTAATTAATTTTGGCATCCTCTACGGTATGGGAGTGAACGCGCTTCGAACGCAGCTCGGCACGACTACCGCTGAAGCACATCAATTTCTCGAAAATTATTTCTTCACGTTTAAAATGCTCTCGGAATATCTTGAGAGCACGCGCGGTTTTGCGCGCAAACACGGCTATACTGAGACACTCTTTGGTCGCCGTCGTCAGTTTCCAGAAATGAAATCATCTTTGCCGTACGTACGGGCACAGGCCGAGCGCATGGCGATCAATGCACCTATTCAAGGTACACAGGCAGATATTATTAAACTTGCGATGGTGCGCGTGGATGAAATGCTTGAGAAGGGAGGTAAAAGTGAAGATGCGCACTTATTGTTGCAGGTGCACGATGAGCTCGTATACGAAGTCCGCACCACGCACGTAACCGAGCTTAGTGCGCGTATCAAGGGAATAATGGAATCCGTTCTTTCAAACAAAGAGACGCATGGTGTACCCATCGTTGCAGTGATAAAATCCGGACCAAACTGGGGTGCTATGAGCACCGTGTAATTCACACCATTTTCATGGTATGATTGAATTAGAGTTTAAAGTTTAACTTAACCTACTCACTCGTCGAGTGAAAAGGAGGGTTTATGAGAGGTTTATTTGTGCTTATGGTTATAAGCACATTCATCAGTGGGTATGTCATTATAGACTATCCACCGGTAGTACTGGTTTTTATACCAGTATTTTTGTATGCGGTCATTAAAGATAGCAGTGGCCGCAGACAAAGATTTCAGTTTAACAAAAGGAAACTTGATTAGTATGATATGGGACGATAAAGAGGCGCCCGTTTGTGTATGGGCGCCTTTTCTATTGCGCAGTATACTTAGCGGATGATCTATTTCTTCCACGGTTCTGATCTTGAAAAAACACGAGCGAAAGCATTTGAATGGATCGTGAAGGCACGCACAAAGGAACCAAATCTCGCGTACGTCCGTCTCACACGCGAAGAGCTTACACACGCGACGCTCGAAGATGCGATCCTCTCAGGAGGTCTTTTTGTAAGGCGACTTTTAATATTGATTGATGATCCGTTTTCAAGCCGCCATGCAATTGGTGAGGAGGAAGAGGGCAATGAGAGGGAAGTGTCAGACAGTCTGCTTGAAGGGTATCTTGAAAATCTCGCCGCTTCTGATAATGCGATTGTCATTCTCGCGCCACGCCTCGCGGCGGCGAAAGCGAAAAAGTTTGCGGCGAAAGCGAAAGTTGAATACATATACAACGACAAGATTTCTGTACACGTTTCTTCGCGTGGGTTCAACAAAGATTTAGTGAACGCGCTCATGGCGCGTTCACGCGAAAGACTCTGGCTTGAGGTCAATCGAGCACTTCGTGCAGGCGATGCACCAGAAATGTTGCATGGGTTTTTGCATTGGAAGGCGCGTGATTTCATGGAAAATGGTAACCATGCATGGGGGTCATCAGAATCGCGACAGCTATCACTCACACTTATTGCACTTCTTCAAAATTCTCGTCACGGAGGTCTCGATCTTTCTCGCTCTCTTGAGCGTTTTGCACTTTCTATATAGTTTAAATTTCTCAAAACTCATGGTGACACTCAAGGGCTGCAATCTTAGATTGCATTCGAGAATTAGCCAGTCAACACAAAGCCACGCGATTTCGCGGCTTTCACATCAACAAAGTACCGAGCCAATATCACCTCTAATTTATAGGGTCAAACGGTTTGAAATATTGCCTTTGACTGCTGTGCGCCCAGCAGGGATCGAACCTGCGACCTTCTCCTTAAAAGGGAGCTGCTCTACCAGCTGAGCTATGGGCGCAACTTTTATAACGTACCTCTTTTCACAACTTTTTTCTAGTAACTGAACGCATCGACTGTTTTACCATTTGCATCAAGAAGTTTCACAACCTCATTCTGAGTGCGCCACATCGAGTTTGTTCGACCAAGATATACGCGCCAGGTATTACCTTCGAAATCGGCATCACTCTGATGAGCATCAACACAGCCATTATAATTCAAATATTTTATCAAAAAACTTTGGCAGGCACCAGAAACATTTGTAGGAGGTGTAAGGGCAGCCTGGCAACGCGAAAGTGTATCCACATAAGTAATGCCTGCAGCGTCACGAATATAGTTTGCACCATAGAAAG
>DAICZX010000062.1 GCA_027310925.1 Candidatus Parcubacteria bacterium | reverse complement strand
GCTGCAATCTTTGCTTTTTCCATTCCACTTCGAATCATCATTGCACTCGCGCCCTTCATCATGTACTGGAGACCCTCACCAACAAGAGCCTCAAGAAGCACCACCGATGTGGTGGTACCATCGCCAGCGGTATCATTGGTTTTGGTCGCTACCTCCTTTACGATTTCCGCGCCCATATTCTCAAAACGATCCTTCAGGGAAATTTCTTTTGCGATGGAGACACCGTCGTTCGTAATACGCGGACCGCCGTAGGACTTCTCAATGACGACGTTGCGCCCTTTGGGGCCGAGCGTCACCTTCACTGTTCGCGCAGCCTGCGCGATACCTTTTGCAATACTTTTGCGTGCATCTTCGGAAAAAAGGATTTGTTTCGCCATAGTGATGTAAAAATATGATTAATTTACGATGCCTAGAATGCTGGATTCCGAGAGGATATAGAATTCTTTCCCCTCAATCTTTACCTCGTCGTAGCCGTACTTACTAAAGAGCACCGTATCACCCGTCTTCACCTGCATCGGCAAATGTTTCCCGTCCTCATACTTGCCTGGACCAACCGCAACGACTGCGCCTTGCATTGGCTTTTCCTTATCCACCGTCTCAGGAATAATGATGCCCGACGGAAGCTTCTTTTCGCCGCCTTTGTCTGTGGGCTGTACTACAACACGATCGCTGAGTGGTGTCAGTGGAAATTTTTTTATCATATCGTTCTCCAAATATAAATGGTGAATAATCGCCCCCCGCACGTGTACACAGAGTATAGAGAAATTTTTCTTGCTACGCAAGCAAATGCAAAATGAGGCCCGATAGAAAAGAAATTGAGTTCGCAGCAAACGAAATTATCACCGCCTATCGAATAGAAAAACAGTGTTTTGCATCTTTATATCCATTCTTATGCTTAAGAAGCCCATTGGTTGTCCAAAAAATGATGAAAGATGATTCTTCTTGATAATTCCTGAGTACGGTTGGTGATTCTAGTTGCTCTGACTTCTCCGATAAGTCCTTGTTTTACGCTGTAGATTGCTATTCTATTCGGTACCTTGCACCTATTCCTCGATCCGTGGTATCCTAGGACTACAGATGGAGGCACTCGTATCGGCACTGCCGTACGCGGAAATTACCCTCTCAATACTCCTCATTGTTGGCATCGTGCTTCAGCAGCGCGGCGCAACCCTCGGCGGAGCTTTCGGAGGCGACAATTTTGCGTCGACATTTTATAAGCGCAGAGGCGCTGAAAAGTTTCTATTCAATGCGACAATCGTTATCGCGGTGCTTCTCGTACTCGCAGCAATAGCAAACTTCCTTCTCGGAGGATCATGAGCAACTGGGCATGGAAACAATTAACACGCTCGCGGACTTTTAAGCCGCTCGAACGTTTTGAAGCGCATATCCATGCCCTTCATTCGGGAGATCGCGTCCTTTTATACTTTTTTGGGGTTCTCATCTGTTTCGCTTCTCTCTCTAGTCTTTACACGCTTGAACAATCGCTCTTGGTGCAAATACCAACTTATGGCGGAATCTTAACTGAAGGCGAGATAGGGAGCCCACAATTTACAAACCCACTTCTCGCAATAAGCGATGCTGACCGCGACCTTTCAGCGCTTACTTACGCTGGACTCATGGGTCTTTCCGGTTCAGGAGCACTTGTCCCAATACTCGCGGAAAATTACACAATTTCTGCCGATGGGAAATCGTATACATTCACTCTACGGAAAAATGCAAGGTTTTCCGACGGCACACCTGTTACGGCGAATGATGTGGTATTCACTGTACAACAAGCACAGAACCCGGCGCTTAATAGCCCAGAATACGCGGACTGGTCCGGCGTGAGTGTAACTGCCATTGATCAACGTACGGTACGTTTCACACTCGCGAAGCCATATGTGCCTTTTCTTGGACTCACAACGCTTGGCGTCCTTCCAGCCCATCTCTGGCAGAATGTCTCGAGTGAGGAGTTTCCTTTCTCTAACCTAGAAACGAATCCGGTGGGCGCCGGACCCTTCAAGGTCACTGGGGTTTCGCGTGATTCTTCAGGACTTATACAGAGCGTATCGCTTACGGCGAATCCGTACTACGTGTCTGGTCGACCGTATCTAGATGGTATCCGCCTCAACTTCTATCCAAACACCAGCGATCTTATTGCTGCCCTTAAAAGCGGTGCTATTCAGAGTGCGTACGACATTCCGTCATCGACGGATCTCACGGCCCCCTATGCTCGCGTCTTCGGCGTATTCTGGAACCCGAGTGAGAAACCGGTGTATGCACGCATTGAGGTGCGCAAAGCGCTTTCGCTGGCGATTAATCGTTCAGAAATCGTCAAAAAAGTACTTGGAGGTTATGCAACTGCCCTTATGGGACCTATTCCGCCGGGCGGAAACGTGAAACAAGTACCGGTTCCCCAATCGGCAAACCCGACAGCGGACGCGGCACAGATACTTGAGTCAGCTGGATGGACCTACGATGGCTCTCTTCGTGTTTGGAAAAATATAGCCGCGAAACTAACCCTAGACCATATCACAATACGTACTTCAAATGTTCCAGAGATGAAGGACGTAGCGAGTAGTGTGAGAGCAGATTGGGAACAGCTCGGTATTCCAGTCGATATCGAACTCTATGAGCCGGGCGATCTCTCGCAAAATGTTATTCGCCCACGTAAATATGGAGCATTGCTTTACGGCATGGTCATTGGCCGTAGCCAGGATCTCTATGCTTTCTGGGATTCACAGGAACGCAATGATCCTGGTCTCAATATCGCACAGTATGCAAACAAAAATGTTGATGCTCTGCTTGAGGACGCACGAAATTCGACTGATCCGAATACCCGTACAGCCGATTTGCAGAAAATTGAAGACACCATTGCTGCAGATTATCCTGCGGCATTTATTTATGCGCCTGACTTCACCTATGCGGTGCCGACGGATTTGCATGGTGTAAAACTTCCACAGATCATTACGCCTGCGGACCGCTTTGCAACGGTCGCGTCTTGGTATATGGAAACTGATAAGGTCTGGCCGTTCTTTGCACATTAAAATCACATTTTCGTACGGGTTTAACTTTATTAATTTTACAAGCCCGAATAACTAACCAATCCTTATGAATCCAGCCCCCGCACCAGCTCCTGCACCACGTTCAGAACCGCATACCCGCACTACGCAGCGGCGCTTTAATCGTGGGAGTCGTCCATCATCGTCAAACCACAGTGGCGGGGTACGCCCTGGCGGCGCTTCACGACGTATCCAACGAATTCTGCGTCGGCCGACCGCACTCTCAAATGTACGTCCCAATCGTACAGCCGATTATTATCCGGAACGACCAGCAGAAAATGTCGTCCGCATCGTTCCCCTGGGTGGCGTTGAAGAAGTAGGCCGCAACATGGTGGCGATTGATGTGAACGGCGATATCATCGTTATGGATGCTGGCTTTCATTTTAAAGCTGAAGACGATGTTCCAGGTGTTGATTACACGCTCCCGAACACAAAATTTCTAGAGAAAAATGCCGAGCGTGTAAAGGGTGTCATTATCACTCACGGTCATCTCGACCATATCGGCGGCATACCTTTTACGCTGCCACGCTTCGGCAATCCGCCCATATATACGCGACGCGCAACCAGCATCATGATTCAGCGCCGACAAGAAGAGTATCCAGACGTCCCAAAACCAGAAATTGTCGAGATCGAGATCAATTCCGAACTTGCAATCGGCAACACGCGCGTGAGATTCTTTCCGGTTACGCACTCGATTCCCGATTCTATGGGCGTTTCAATTCGAACTCCTTACGGTAATGTTGTCGTTACTGGTGATCTGAAGCTCGATCATGTCGATGGTGTTCCCTCGGAACGGGAGCAGAAAACATGGGGCGAGGTTGGGAAAGAGAATAACCTCTTCTTCATTGCCGATTCCACCAACGCCGAGAAGGATGGTTTCTCGATCCCGGAGCAACGCGTGCTCCAAACACTTGAGGAGATCATCAAGACCGTGCAGAGCCGTCTGATCATTGGGACCTTCGCTTCGCAATTTGAGCGAATGATCAACATCATCCAGTTCGCCGAACGGTACGGAAAAAAAATTGTCACCGAAGGCCGTTCGATAAAAAACAACATTGAGATCGCCCAGAAAGCCGGGTTGCTAACAGTCGACAAGAACACGATCATTCCTGCCCAGGAAATGAGTGATTACCCGCCAAATAAGATCGTCGTTCTTGCAACCGGTGCACAAGGCGAAGAATTCGCCGCACTGATGCGCATCGCGACCAAGCAACACAAATACATTACATTTAACGAACGAGACACTATCGTACTCTCGTCGTCTGTCATCCCAGGCAATGAGATCTCAGTGCAAAAGCTCAAGGATAATCTTTACCGAAATAATGTCACGATCATTCATTACCGATCGAGCGATGTTCACTCGACTGGCCACGGTAATTCGGGCGAACTCGTTTGGATCAACCAGCAGGTAAAAGCAAAGTTCTTCATGCCGGGGTATGGTTACCGTTCAATGACTACTTGTCACGCAAAAGCGGTCGAGCAAGCCGGTTTCCCGAAGGCAAACATCATTATTCCAGACAACGGAACAGTCATCGATATCATCGATGGAAAGGAGATGTTTGTGCATAAACAGAAAGTACCGTCTGCACCGCTTGTCGTTGATGGCTTCATGATCGGCGATATACAAGAGGTTGTCATCCGTGATCGTCAATCACTCGCAAAGGATGGCATGTTCGTCATCATCGCAAGCGTGAATCTAAAGACTGGTAAGCTACGCAAGTCGCCGGATATCATCAGTCGCGGCTTCATCTATCTTCGCGAGTCACAGAATCTGCTCAACGAGGCACGGATCCTTATCAAAAAGACGATTGAAGACTCGACACATAACATGAACCCTATCGATCTTGACTACGTAAAAAACAATCTGACTGATGTGATAGCTGGATTTCTCTTCGCACGAACTAACAAGGCACCAATGGTGATCCCGGTATTAATTGGGATGTAAATAAAATCAATATCGCAATTAAGTATTGGGGATGTTGACGGTCTGCATGTTCCTGAGAACCTAAAAGCTATCTCGTCGCTTTTGATTTACCTCATCTGGGCCGTACTGTGCAATCATTGCACCGCCTTCATAGACGTTTGTCTAGTCATACTCAAACCCTAACCCGTACATGGTATGCTCGTGGACAATGCATCCACGAGTCATTCTTTCCACCGGAAATTTCTTCTTTTCTCTGTGTTCCTCGCTTATTGCTTACATTCCCCTTTCGTATTTAGCATCCTTCATGCCACCCGCATATACCGGCCTCGTCATTGCGGGTGGCGCAATTTTCGCACTCATCTCTTTCCCGTTCCTACCGAAACTTGTTGCTCGGTATGGTGCACAACGTCTCGCACTAGTGTTCGCGATTGCAGAAATGCTTGTACTCCTCGCTCTTGCTATCGCGCCAGGCACCTTCGCGATTTCTATCCTTATCGCTTTGGCCATCTCGCTCCAACCACTCCTTTCTTACGAGCTTGATCTGCTCCTTGAAGCAACGGTCACCGAAGAGGGTACCACGGGGAGAGTACGCACGATTTTTCTCACCGCATGGAATGTTGCTTCAATTATTGCACCACTTTTTGTAGGCGTGCTTCTCATGAATTCCGATGCATATGGTCGGGTATTCCTCGTTTCCGCAGCCGTCATGGTACCCTTCATTGCTCTCTTCGCAACCCAACACCTCCCACGAGGTGCGCCCGTCGCGACCTCCACCATGCGTGACGCATTTATTTGCATCATGCATGACCGCGATCTTGCGGCGGCTACCCTTGGACATCTTATCCTTTACCTCTTTTACGTCTGGGCACCACTGTATATCCCCATTTATCTTCATAACGTACTCAGCATCCCATGGTCAAACCTTGGCTGGACATTTTCGATCATGCTTATTCCCTACGTGCTCATCGAGTATCCAGCCGGCTGGATTGCCGACCGAATCCTCGGTGATAAAGAGCTCATGATCACCGGCTTCCTAATCGCAGGCGCTGCTCTCGCGTCGGTCAGTCTGCTTACTTCGGCCTCACCAATCTTCCTCATCCTCTGTATTCTCATCAGCTCACGCATTGGAGCCGCACTTATCGAAAGTATGAATGAGGGACACTTCTTCCGACGCGTTACAGAACGAGATATAAATACGGTAAATATATTCCGTGGTGTCTGGCCACTCGCCGATACCATCGGGCCAATCATCGGCAGTCTCATTCTTCTGTTTGGAAGTTATCAAGTCCTTTTCGCCGTCACGGGTGGATTTGTCTGCCTCATGGGTATAGCCGTAACTTTATTGATAAAAGATTTTAATCCGCCAACGAGTAGCCTTCATCAACCTTCTTCACGAGTCCTTCTGTCCGAAGGTCCCGAAGCG
>DAICZX010000060.1 GCA_027310925.1 Candidatus Parcubacteria bacterium | reverse complement strand
CTCTTGCAGTCAAGTTTATCGTGACGGAACGGCGTTTCTGTGAACGCTCGGAGCCGCTCTGCTTCGCATTAAAATGATTCTGTCCAGGTCGGCGCACCACAAGTTTTCCTCGGCGTGTGACACGAATTCGTTTCGAATATGATTTATTGGTTTTCATTTTTTTGTTTCGATTCTTTTTCTCGTTTTTGTTGTGTCGCAAGGTCGCGTTCTATAACACCAGCGAATCCTTTAGGGCTCTTCGTGATAGGTTCGGCCATCTTATAAGCATAGGGGACGCGCAGGAGAAACTTCTCAAGGCGGGCTTTTAAGAATTCCTCACTCATACCTTTATAGCGACCTTTGAGAAAAAGTTCAGCGCGCACTCGGTGGCCTTCGGCGAGCCATTCGGCCGCTTTTTTTGCCTTAAGTGCCATATCATTATCACCAGTACCCACTTTAATCTGGATTTCCTTGGTCTCTGATATCTTTACCTTAGCTTTCGCCGCCTTTTCCTTCTTGCTCCGCTCGTACTCAAATTTACCATAATCCATGATCTTCGCAACGGGCGGGACGATAGAGGGAGAAATCTCAATGAGGTCAAGTCCAGCTGTTTTTGCCGCCGCAAACGCCGCCGCAAACGAGAGGACTCCAAGATTTTCACCATTCGCACCAATAACGCGCAATTCTTGTGCGCGGATCTCATTATTTATACGAAGTCGGTCGGTAGCCACTGGAGGTGCAGGTAATATAGCACAAAAAAAAGAATCGCACATGTCGACCTCTCTGGGGAGAGAGATGTCCATCTCCAGGCACGGGTTCCATGAAGAACCGAGGAACTACAGTTTTGACGGATATATAATAGCTATGTGGTGGAACTAATATTGGCAGTGATCCTCGCAGAGGATTTTTTGTTTAGTTATCCACACTATGGAGGCGTTGTATGAATGGGATACTACTATATGTAGCATACATAATTAATTTTATAATCATGAATATTATCGCAATTTCGGGAAGTTTAAGAAAAGAATCACTCAACACCGCATTACTGCATGTTTTGCAGTCACTCGCACCGTCGGGCATGCAAATCGAAATTGTGGAAATTGGTAATCTCCCACTCTATAGCCAGGATACTGAAGCGGCATTTCCTAAAGAGGCTCAAGTGCTTAAGGAAAAAATTGCAGCCGCTGACGGGATTATTATGGCGACACCGGAATATAATCGTTCTATTTCTGGTGTACTGAAAAATGCGATCGATTGGGTCAGTCGCCCATATGGACAAAATTCTTTTGCAGGAAAACCAATCTTGATCGCAGGTGTTTCACCTGGGAAGATTGGTACTGCTGTCGCACAGAGTCACTTGCGGCAAATCATGCTCCACCTCAATGCCAATGTTATTGGCCAGCCAGAACTCTACCTAGGACCGGCACAAGAAATTTTCGACGCCGATGGAAATATCAGTAACGAGTCTACCAGTGAGTTACTTACGAAGGCGCTTGGGATTCTTTCCGATCGTGCATCATAACGCAACAGAACACGAACGTATGACAGGGTTTCCTCAGTTTCTCTGATCTATCATTAGGATTCAGATTGCGTGCGGATGTCGGCATCGGCACTCAAAGTGCTCTTCTTTGTCCGATATGCTGAGAGATTATGTCGAGCAATGAGGAATAGTATAAGGAGAAAGACACACGCGATTCCCCAGCGCACAGGGCCGATCCAATGCGACGTAAAATCGCCGAACCAATAAGAAGCGGAAAAGAGGATCGTCGTCCAGATTGATGTTGCAGCAATTGCCGTTACCACGAAGGTTGAGAGTGGTGATCGGAAGAAACCACTCGCTGTATAAGTTGGAAGTCGTAAGCCCGGTATGAATCGAGCCATAAATATGGTAAGTACATAACGGGTTTCGAGCCAGGTGCGAAAGGGGGCGAGAAAATCATGATCAACGTAATGTTTAAGACGAGGCGAGGCACTCGCGAGCCATCCGAGAAAATAAAATCCAATATCACCAAATACGATGCCCGCGTAAAGCGAGGAGAGCGCGATGGGGATTCCGATTACGTGATCAGCCGCGAGCAAGCCAACGATAACTGTCGTTGGATCTTCAAGGATGAAAGTGCAAAGGATAATAGCGAGTGAAAGGAGCGCCGTACTGCTGACCGAGCCATCGATAAGGTGGAAGAGGAATGGGAACATGCGGATCTCCTATTCTAACAGATTTACATACGGAAACCCATTTGCGCGCAGGTGGGAAGACGCGTATTCTAGGTAACATGATGAAACGCGCAAGTGTCATAGGTATTCTAATCCTATCCTTCTGTGGACTTGTAGATTCGATATATATTACCCAACACGAAGTGAGCGGTACGCCGCTTTTGTGTAATATCCAAAATTTCAATGGCTGCAATATTGTCGCGGCAAGCCCGTATGCACACCTCTTCGGCATACCAATTGCTGAATTCGGTGTGCTATTTTACAGCATCATCTTTGTCCTTGCTGCCCTTGAGATCGTTATTTTTGACCAGCTCTTACGACGCGTGCTTCAAATTGCCTCCCTAGTTGGAGTTCTCGCGTCATTTTATTTCATCTTCGTTCAGGTGTTTCTCATTCGCGCACTCTGTACATATTGCCTTGCGTCTGCCTTCATCACAATCCTCATTCTCTTTCTCGCGAGTCTGATTGAGCCTATTAAAAAACGGACGCACCCATCATCTACAGCAGTTCCACTTTCTTCTTCGCCGCCTTCGCGCTTCCCGATGTCGCCTACGACATAATATATCGACATGCGCCGCACACTCCTCGCCATACTTATTTTCTTTACTCTTCCGGCGAGCGTGCTCGCAGCGCGTCCACAATCGACCTTTTCAATCGGACAGTCACTCCTTACAATGACTCCCTCATCAGGGAATGCATACGCTGCGGGCGCTTCTATCGTACTCGTCGCACCAGTCACGGGTGACTTCTCGGCCGTAGGCGGTTCTATCACCACCGCGGCACCAGTCACAGGCGATGACCTGCTTCTCGGTGGCTCGATATACTCGCGTGCTCCCGTAGACGGAAATTTTCGGGCGGCGGCAGGAAGTATCACTGTCGATGGTCCAGTTCAAGGCGATATCGTCGCCTTTGGTTATGCGGTACATGACGCTGGCCGTGCGGGTGGAAGTGTTTTCATCGTTGCCGCAAATACCGATTTAACAAATGGTGCCTCAGGCCCCGTCATTATTTACGGCAATAACGTTTCCCTTGCAGGAAATTTCTCAGGTAACGTGAATGTGTCTGCAAGCGGTCGAGTCGTGTTTGCAGCAGACACCACGATACAGGGAACCCTCTCATATGAAGCGCCCGAACCGGCTAATATACCAAAATCTGTAACGATAGCTGGCGGTATTAAGTATACAAATGCCTCGTATCTTCCTGACGCTGGTACATCGAGAATTCTTGCGCTAGTGAGTGTAGGATTTTTCGTTTTTGCGCGCATCCTCGGAGCCCTTCTCCTCGCCGGTCTCCTCGCCGGTCTTTTCCCGAAGCTCGCGGAAATGGTGGTCGATCATGCATATACTAGTCGACTGCGCGATATGTTACTGACCACACTTCTGGGTTTTGCGATATTCGTTGCCACGCCGATCCTGCTGATAATGCTTACTCTGACGTTTATTGGTATCGGCCTTGCATTATTATTGTTCATTGCATACATACTTCTCATATTCCTCGCATTTCTGTACGCAGGAATTCTTCTTGGGGGTGCCTTCGTGCGTCGGTATATACGGCGGGAAACGGTGCTTTGGCAGGATGGTACGTGCGGTATGCTCGCGCTCTCGCTCATTGCGTTTGTGCCGATAGTCGGACTTCTCGCGGTGTTCCTTCTCACCTCTTTTTCGGTAGGTACGCTTTTGCAAATCTTTTTCCATTTTGCTTTCCCTCACGAGGAGGCGTCTAAAATATCATGAATCGTGCTAATCGTGCAGCGCGGGCAAAGAAAATTATCGCCTATTTAAAAAGGACGTACCCGACACCAAAGAGCGAACTTATGTATATAACGCCATTCCAGTTTGTCGTCGCAGTTATTCTTTCGGCGCAATGTACGGATAAAGCGGTGAATAAACTCACGACAACGCTCTTTAAGAAGTACACGATGCCAAGAGATTTTGCGAAAGCAAATCCAGCGATTTTTACAAAAGAGATTTCTTCAATCCCATTCTTTCGCAATAAGACAAGGGCGATCATTGGTACGGCAAGGATAGTAGAAGCACAATACGGCGGGGTCGTTCCGCACACGGAAACTGATCTCGTTCAATTACCGGGTGTAGGATATAAGACAGCGCATGTCATTCTTGGCGAGCTCTACGATATTTGGGAAGGCATCGCGACTGACACGCATGTTAAGCGTTTCGTCAGGCGCTTCGATCTCGCCGATGCGAACGACCCAACAAAAATCTCGAAAGATTTGGAGACACTCATTTCGAAGAAGGATTGGAAATACGTGAATAACGGCCTCGTCCATTATGGCCGCCATATCTGCCCAGCTCGTCCGCATGATTGCGCAGCGCACCCGCTCACCAAACTCTGGCCGCCCGCCGCGCTCCGCTGGCCGAAGTCGAAATAGTTCTGTCCGAGCTCGTGTCTTTAGCTATGCAGAGGTTTTATCACGGAATGAGTGCCAATAATCGTACCTGTCTCAGCCATTTTTATTTGAGATATTGTTCATTGGAACTTTGTATTTTTCGACTGAAAATAATGTACGATCAGATACTTTTTCGCATAAATGATTATGACACCCGCAAAATTTAGAGCGCTGGTGTGGCGCCATTATCGAGCATACGGGCGACATTACCTGCCATGGCGGCGCACTCGTGATCCGTATCGCATACTTATTTCGGAAGTGATGCTACAGCAGACGCAAGTGGAACGGGTAATACCGTTCTATATAAAATTTATACAGAAATTTCCCACGTTGCGCGCGCTTGCCGACGCTCCACTATCTGAGGTCTTGAGGGTGTGGCAAGGACTCGGTTACAACCGTCGGGCGAAGATGCTGCAGGTGGCGGCGAAAGATATCGTCGCGCGATACAGTGGAAGGTTCCCTAATACCATCATCGAATTTGAATCGCTCCCCGGTGTTGGGCCGTACACCGCTCGTGCCATAGCAGCGTTTGCCTACAATGAGGACGCCGCGGTCATCGAAACGAACATTCGCACTGCTATTTTCCATCACTTTTTTCCGAAACGTTCAAACATCAAAGATACCGAGGTATCCGAGGTGCTGAAAAAAGTGCTTCCAAAAGGGAGATCACGAGAGTGGTACGGTGCACTTATGGATTATGGCGCGTATTTGAAGCGTTCCAATATATCGCACAATGCACGGAGCGAAAAATACGTGAAGCAGTCGAAATTTTCTGGATCTCTCCGCGAGGCAAGAGGCGCTATCTTGCGCGAGTTGAGCCGGGAAGTCGCTTCGCACGTGCGCCTTACGGGGTTGCTCGGGGTTTCGGG
>DAICZX010000058.1 GCA_027310925.1 Candidatus Parcubacteria bacterium | reverse complement strand
ATATTTGGCACGAGGCCGTACTGTTCGTAGAATTCCTGCGGGACTAGGATGGGCTCGGTGCGCGAGATTACCGTCCGTGGATTCTTCCGCTCGAGGAGTGCTGCTTCGATAGAAAAAGTGCGCTTCTGCTCATCATAATAATTTTGAATATAGGAATAAATGAGGAGCCAGCCCTTCTCGGTCAAGAGTGGCGACGCACCGACCTCAACGTGGTCGGTGTCGCTCCGGCGCATCTCGGGGAGCGCGTGGTCGGCGAGACGGTCATGCCAGTGTTCCCAATATTTCGGATCGAAAAAGTCCTCGATCCGCTTCGCGCGGGCGAGCGCGATCGTCGGTCGCGGGTGATCCTTCGTCCAATCGGTGTGCGCGGTGAGGAGCATCACGATATCGCCGTCGATGCGTTCGGGGAAAAGCGTCGCGGCTTTCGCATTGAATGGCGTGATAAGGTGCCGTTCGGTGAAGTTGTCCGGCGTATCGCCGATGGCGAGCGCGACCTTTATATTGCCGGGCCCGAAGGGGTAGCCGCCGAGCGCAGTGTAGAAGCAGTACCATCGCCCCTCAAAGAAAGATACGCGCGGGTCCTCGCAGCCGAAGAGGTCCCAGGGCTCCTGTGGCGCGATGACTTGCTGCTGCGAATGGAAGTGGACGCCGTCTTCAGCGAAGGCCATACCGATCGTGGAAAGCCCGCCGACCTGTATCTTGAGCGAGTCGGGGGAGCCGAGCGCTCGATAGAAGAGCCGTACGCCGGTTTCAGTGCGGACCACCGACGGATTATACGTGGCCTTCCCTTCCCACGGTCGTTCGCGGCGCGGCGCAAGTATCGGATTATGAGGTTCTCGACGGATGACGAACATAGTTACGGTAATAATTTACGAATGCCTTCAGCATACAATGTGTACGCCCGCACGAACGAATCATCGACATGTGCATAAAGAATCCCTTCGCCTCTTCCTGTTTCAACGAACTGGCTCGCGAAAGTGATTGTCTTTGCCTCATTGTCGCGAATGAGCGGCTCGGGCGAGACCCAGTCGATTTTTCCACGCTCATAATTGTAGATAAAGAGACCAATGGAGAATTCTTGATAAGGGACTGGTTTGCCGGTCGAGTCGAGTGTGCCTTCGCAACCATTCATGACACGGAGTCGCCGTTCTTTCCCAACGTCGATGAATGAGCGGGGCAGGAGTGGCCCAGGTGACGCGTGTCCTGCTATCCAATGGATATGGTGTTCTGCCGGATGGAACACTGTCTCACCGAGTCTCCAGGGTTCACCCATATCTTCAGCAACAGCGACCCGCACGGTCGAGAAGTGAATGGTGGTCGGATCGTCAAGATGACTCTTTTTGTATAATGCGCTCTTGCGCCGATCTCGCGATTCAACTAGATTGAACCGAACGCCACTTCTGTTCAAAGGAGCGATAGAGACCTCCTTCGCCGAATAGGTATAATCCTTTCGATCAGCGGTTATCGCGGGTGTTGTCATGACGAGCGAATCGAGGTCGGTGCCTTCCGCATGTCCGAGCGAGATGAGCGAATCTGCCTTTCGCTTATCTTTGCTTATAAGCGCAATGGTGAAGTAAAGGTGCATCTTTTTGGCTGCATCATCAATCCATATGTCGGGATCTTCAAGACCGAGAAGATCCCATGCGTCTCCGCCAAGATCTTCCAAGATTTCATTCGCACCCTCAATGCGAAGCGGGCCATCAATAATGAATCGTTCAAGAGTATCACCGCGTATCTTGTGTAGAACGCTTCGATCCGTGTTCCCCGCAACGCCTATTTTCCCACTCCGGTCTATTATACAGCGGATGACGCCTTCGCGATTTTCAGAGCGCGGATTAAGCGTAAGTGCCATCATGAGCTCGAATCGCTCGTCAGGCTCAATGACTTTTCCTTCGTGTTGCTTGAAAGCGGCGCTCATTGAATTTGCGCGTGGGTCATCATCGCGAGGGAGGGTTGACTGCCGGTGATGAGCGCGTCGATGAAGTCAGCGAGTGGAGTCGTAGCGACGCAGATGACCTTGTCCGCGCCGCCGTAATAAACATAGAGCAGACCATCCTTTACGATCGTGCCGCAGGCATAGATGATACCGGGCTTGCCGTGATTTTCGTAGGTTTCGTCGGGAGAGAGGATGGGCGCCGCGGAGCGATAGAGCACCTTTGTTGGGTCTTCGAGGTCGAGGAGCATCGCGCCGAGCTTGTAGCGGTCTGGCTGCCTCGGGTCCATGGCGTGATAGAGGACGAGCCAGCCGTGTTCGGTCCTAATGCGCGGTGGGCCCGCGCTGCGCATGCGGTAGTGCCAGACGATCTGATCATCCGGTGCCTGGAGGGGGTCGGGGCTCGTGAATGTCTCTTGCGAGAGTGTCGCGAGATCATCGGTGTATGCGACACGCACATGGCTCGCGTCGTCGCCGATGATGCTGTGGAGGACGGCGAAGCGTCCGCCGATCTTCTCGGGAAAGGGCACCCAATTCTTATCGCGCGTGCCGTGTGAGAGGATGATCGGACCCTCCCATTTGTAAAAATGCTTCGCCAAGAAATCGGCTTCGCTCATCGAGATGACGGCGACGCGAAGCACCCAATCTTTCTCAAACATATTAAAGGTCACATAAACGCGACCGTCGATCGCGACCATGCGCGGATCTTCGCAGCCGCCCCAGCTGCCGCCCGATGGATACATGACGGGCGAGTAGCGACGCAGATACGGCGCTATCTCCGGATTCTTCGCGACGTACGCGGGGTAGGCGAGCTGATCATCGAAAGTGATGCCGTCCGGACTCGACGCGTAGCCGAGCCGCGACACGCCGTCCATGCCGATAGCGCGATACACGAGGTGCGTGCGGTTGCCGAGTTCGAGGGCTGCCGGGTTCAAAACCGCTTCCGCGGTCCAGGGGTTCGTCCCGGGTTTCAGGATGGGATTATGGGTTGATTTTTTGAGGAGGAGACGCTTGAGATGTAGGACCGCTATGAGCTTCTCTCGGACTGGCTTCGAGAAGACAGCGCCAAGGATCGCTCCGATAACGAAGAAGGAAAAGAGCAGTGCAATTATATTTATCAAAAAAAGTAGATTCATGTACAGATTATTCCTTCACCATAACATCCCAGTACGTCTATGGCTGCGTTATACCCACCTCTTTCGATCTTTCTTGTTAATGTGCTCATGAGGGATGTATCATCTTCTTTGTGAAAACCTCAGCGCTTTATTTGCGTACCATCGTATTTGGCATCACCGATAGCCTTGTTTCAACCGTAGGTCTTCTCGCAGGTATTGATGTCGCTGGTGCGTCGCATACAACGCTTGTGCTTACAGGTATCATTTACGGCCTCGTTGAGGCATTCTCAATGGCGGTTGGGAATTTTCTTTCGGAGGAATCGGCGGAAGAATATACAAACAAAGCTGACGTTGCCGATGGTCCATCTGTGCTTGCGGCGGGCGTTATGTTTATCTCTTTTGTACTCGCTGCCCTTATTCCACTTGTGCCGTATGTTATGTTCACGACGTGGATTGCCCTTGCTGCCTCGGTCGTCGTCTCTATCCTCGCACTTTTCATTATGGGAATAATAAGCGCTAGTTTTGCCCGTCTCCCGCTCCTGTGGCGCGGTGCGCGAATGGCTCTTCTAGGTGGCGCCGCAATTGCCCTAGGCGTGATTATTGGTTTAATTATCCCTTTGCATTAATAAGGAAAGAGGTTACGTTGGCAAAATTATGAAGCATGTGCTGCTTATATGATAAAAAACTCACGATGCGCCATATGGCGCATCGTGAGTTTTTTAGTGTAGCGAGATTAAATCTTGCTAACGCCAGTGGCATTCGGGCCCTTAGGGCTGTCGCCAATGGTGAACGAAACCTTGTCTCCCTCTCGAAGTTCGTCAAACGTGACGTTCTGAAGTTCGTTAGAGTGAAAGAAAAGATCCTTGGAACCTTCTGGTGCCCCATCAACTTTTATGAAGCCGAAGCCCTTTTCGTTCTTCTTAATTACTGTGCCGTTTTGCATACTGCAGACAGATAGTTTAGTTTGGCTAAAATATCAAATCAGTAGCCGAAGTAGAAGCTCGATCCCACTTCTCTGGATCCAGCGCTGGTTGATATGTGAAATATAGCATATACAAAGTCTTTTATCAACGCACATGTGCTAATCTGCCACACGTACCGTTCTCATTTTATCCATGGAAATTCATAAAGACACTTTTCACTCAGGGATTTATTTAGAAGTGAACATGTATATTCGCTAGATGTATTTGCGGCTCCCTTCATGGCGTACGGCATCTTCAACATAGCTCGTCATCTCTTCCCGCTGGATTATGAGCTCATCAAGGCAGATTTCCCCAATACATAGATATGAGTGGTGTTGTATTTTTGCGCATCAGCAGTACCATATTCTATGGATAGCTCGTTTGCTACCAGGGGATTTTCTTAAATTATAAAAGGAGTCAATCATGGGTAAGATTAGCGAGAGTGACAGTGAAAGTGAAGAAAGTGAAGAAGGAGAAGATCGGGGGGTCATTGTGGATTTTGGTCCCGAGATGAGGATGGGAGGAATGGTCGCCGCATTTGATCAGTGCGCTACTCGTGCTTTCCTTAAGTCAGGGATGAGTTTGGTGGAGATGGCCTGCCAAAACAAAGAATAATAGTCATGAACAGGCGTCCATGGAAGGACGCCTTTTTTATAATAAGCTCGCGATTGTTTCGTGTTGATAATTAATTAAATTATTACCATCGACCAATAGATAATATATTTCGCTTTTTAAACCAGGCGTCGATGCTAAAGTGTCTCCAACATTTTCCAACCCAGAGGGCTATGAACAGAATTGCATAGATAATAGCTGCACCAATATCAGTAGAGCCGGCCATATACGGTCCTCCAAATCCTTCAGCGGTAGACCAGATGACAAGTGTCATTGCAATGCCGCCCGTCATCGCAATCTTGGTGAAGATGCCAAAAATAAGACCAATGGAAATGGCGGTTTCAGCAATCGCCACGATAATTCCGAAAAAGTGTGGGTCAACGGAAACACCATGTATCCAAAGGTTAATCCAGTTTTGTACGAGCGCGGGTTGTCCCTGTGCTCCCTGGGTTAGATAATCGATGAAATTATTAAGGAATGTCGGTTGCCATTTGAAATACGCGTCGATAGCCCACACACCACCAAAAAAAATGCGGAGCAAAGCGAACGACTTGTCCTCAGTAGTGAGATCCATATGCTTACATAGATAGCATAATTGCTATTTTAGCTAAGTAAAGGATTTATCCCCCTATGTGTTCCGAAGGTTAAGGAAAATCTTTTTTGAAGATAGTAGTGGTGGTAGGTGCGTTTAGGGCACTTAACGTAAAAAGCCGATTGATTGATTGTTTCCCGCTGTAGAAGTCACCACGGGCACTTTTATACCCAGCTTTTTTTACAAGTGAGATAATAGTAGGGTTGTATTGACCGAATGGGTATGCGAATTCGTTAACCCGTATGTTAAGTTGTCGCTCTAGTAATAGTTTACTCCCGTCTATTTCATTCCAGAGTGTCGAAACGTTTGTGATGTGTGTGAGGAAAGGGTGCGAACGTGTATGGTCACCGATGGTCATGCCGCTAGCCACAAGCTCGCGCAGATTATTCCAGCTGAGTGCCCCACGGTAACCGATTTCATTTGTAAATACGAAAAACGTTGCCGGGTAACGATATTTTTCAAGAATTGGGAAAGCATAAGTAAACTGATCACTCCATCCATCGTCAAAGGATAGGATAATCGGCTTTGGTGGAAGCGGTGTACTATTTGCGAAGTACGTCTCGAGATTGCCAAACCGTACGATATGATATCCAGACTTTCTCAAATGGCTCATTTCAGCATTGAAAGTTTCGGGTGTGATCGCGATAGCACGTACAGCTGCGTTATCGCTTGGATAACTCGGGCGGACGATATGGTACACAAGAATTGGTAACCATATTCCTTCGGATGAAGAGTTATTTAAAAATGATTGCGGAGTCGATGTTGTGATTTCTGCATAAAGGGCAGAATTTTCTATAGGCGAGTTAGTCGAAGGTATGAGCAATTTGTGGGAATGTTGTAGAAAAAGAACTAATCCACCAATTACGATAATGGGCGTGATGACGGCAAGCATGGGAGGGAAGCGATAAGGCATAGAGATTACGTTATAGTGGCATAGTTTTGCGTTACCTAGTAAAACTGTGTGGCGCATATGGTAACTAAGGCGGCGGACATTGTCTTCACTCTCGAGTTTGCAAATGCTGGATCAAGCGACCGAAAATCTTGCAGTGGTAGCGACATCTTATCGGCGTGTGGCAGTATGAACACCGTTCTTTATGAGGGGGATTGATCG
The DNA here is from genome assembly GCA_027310925.1 of Candidatus Parcubacteria bacterium. Classification (GTDB taxonomy): domain Bacteria; phylum Patescibacteriota; class Minisyncoccia; order Phycocordibacterales; family Phycocordibacteraceae; genus C7867-001. The sequence continues at coordinate 2,354 of DAICZX010000058.1, read as the reverse complement.
TGTCTCTTCTTACTTTAGGAACATTGAGGTTGTTTGCATACACCTTGTTTTTAGAAACGAGTGGCTAAAGTGAGCTCGATGTTTCCAAGGTATTGAATCATTACGGTATTTTTGACATTACAATAATAATTGTTATTATTTAAATCAGGCGGAATTCATGATTTGTTCCGCAGTTTCCCAATCCATAATTAGGAGAAAAGTATCAATGTCAGGCATTAATGTCGAGTTCGAAGAGTTGTTGGGGGTGGAAGAGAGACAGACCTCTCCTTTAAGGGTCCATAAAATGGGGGCTAATTTTAGGAAATATATCCTGAATATGCCATCAGAAGAGTCCAGGAAGTTGCTTGCCTACCTCGTCGCACAACAAGATAACGGGGACAGCAATTTTCTGGATGGAAAGGAGAAAATCGTAACGGTCAATGGTCTGACCGCCATCATATTATGGTATGACGATCCAGAGGGTGGAGAGATTGATGAATCGGGCTGGGTTCTCTTTGCCACGGAAGCGTCACCCTTATAAGGTAGAGGTCGTGTAGGTTGTTATCCCCTGAACTCCGCATTTGATTAACGCGAGTTCAGGGGATTTTCATATTTTAGGTCTAAGAAGATAAATGTCATGCTTCCCAATATGACCTTTCCGCTATCTTTTCCCTTGTTGTTGGTTCCCTCCGCAGTTCCACATGTTGGTTGACCAGCGGGTACTTTTTAATGCTATCGTATTCGGTAACCACATTCCGATGATATCCTCCCATATCTATCTGAAGAAACTTGGCGAGCAGGATGGATATACCGCCTGGCTAGTGAATGGCGCGGCAGTCCGCAGAGAACTCGACGAAAACTTCGTTGAATGTGACTATCACGGGCATTTCCGCTTTATTCCAGAAAAAGAATTCTGGATTGATGATGAAATGGCTGAAAAAGAATACGGTCTGTATCTCAAGCGTCTTCTTAAGGAAGTCTCTTTCCTTAAAGAAGAAGGAATGAGTGTAGCAGATGCGGCTCGCCGAGCAGACGCTTTTGAAGAAACGTTGCGGCAAAATGGAAAGCGCGTACAAAACATCCTTACTTCTCAAAATCAGGAGATGTTTCGGCGTACTCTTAAAAAGAAAAGACTTGAGGAATATAGCGGTGTAGTAACGGTCTGGCTCGTTGATGGGCCACTCGTCAGAAGTGTATATTTTCTTGGATATGCAGAAGGGGGGCACGATATTGTATATCCTTGGATTCCTCGAAATGAAATATGGCTCGAAGAATCTCTTAAGTTTGAAGAACGCGCTTTCATCGTTCTACACGAATTGCATGAACGATATCTCATGCTTTCAGAGAAAATGTCCTATCCAGACGCGCATCGTGGGGCAACAATAATCGAAGATCGTTATCGAGAAAACAGGAAGGGTCTCGAGGAGCGCATTCGCGAGGAGATAAAAAGAAATGACGAGGTATCAACGGTACAGCATGCGTAAATGCATCCATTGTGTCTCACTCATTACTCTAACGAACACCATAAAGTGCATGTGCGTGTACACCATGGCCATGAGGATGTATGCTCTAAAATACCGTGGCCAAATTTAAAAATACCGCTGATAGTCCTCCGGGTCTCCAATCTGGAGAAAATGTGGTTGTGGATGGGATTACCTACGAGAGGTTCCCCATCAAGATGCCTCGACTAATCCAGTTTGGCGAAAACCTTGAAACCGTCATTAATGAATTTGTAAAGCCTCATTATCACGAAGGGGATTGGATGGTTATATCGGAAAAAGTTTTCTCCGTATCGCAAAACCTAGTCCGACATATCTCAACGGTCAAGGTTGGATGGCTTGCCAAATTCATCACGCTTGGCGTCAAGAAGCACAAGAACATGACCGCGTGGTCGCGCCCGGGAAAGATGCAGGTTGCTATTGAGATCGTTGGTGCGCCCCGGATCATTCTTGCTGCCGCGATAGGAAGTATTGGGAAGCTGTTTGGCAAGCGCGGGTTATTTTGGATAGTCGCCGGCCATCGCATTTCAGAAATTGATGGTTTTATCCCCGAAGATATGTATCCATATACTGAATGGGGAGTTTTGCCACCGCCAGCTCCACATGACGATTGCGAACAAGTTGAACGGGAGACGGGTATTCCCGCAGTGGTTGCAGACGCAAACTATATCGATGTGCAAGTTTTGGGTGTTAGTAATGGTGTCGGACTCGATAAGAAAATAGTGCGTCAGATTATTCTCGATAACCCGCTTGGCCAGGGGGACAAGTTAACGCCATTTGTCCTCGTACGCAAAGCGTAGCACCTATGACGTTTCGATCTTGGGTCAAGCGACGCGTTCCTTGGTGGGTACATTATTCTTATCGGAAGTTCTACTA
>DAICZX010000054.1 GCA_027310925.1 Candidatus Parcubacteria bacterium | reverse complement strand
ACCACTTGCTCTGCCTCGGAAAGTGGAACTCTTGGATCATTCGCGCCATGAATCAATAACAACGGCGCTTCTATCTTTTCGATCGAGTGTATAGGGGAGATTTTTTTAAGAAGCTCTCTATCGTTCTCTAGCGAGCCGTATTCGGCTTCTCGTAGAGCTCGACGGTATATAGCAGTGTTTTCAAGGAAGGTGACGAAATTCACGATACCTACTATATCGACCCCTGCCGCCCAGAGTTTTGGGTAGAACGTCATACACGCGAGAACCATGAAGCCGCCATAGCTTCCTCCATACAGGGCAATCTTGGTGGTATCCATATCAGACATGCCCGCAATGTAATCGCGTAGCGCGACGACATCCTTCACCGAATCCAAGCGTTTCTCCACATCATCAAGCGCCATGTATGATTTCCCGTAACCCGAGCTACCCCGCACGTTCGGTGCAATCACCGCGTATCCACTGTGCACCAAGTACTGCATCACGGGCCGATATATCGGCTGATACTGCTCCTCGGGACCGCCATGGATATTTATAACCACCGGCACCTTCATTCCCTGTTTGTTTTTTTTCGGCCTGTAGATGAAAGCTGGGACGGAGAGTCCATCAAATGAGGCGAATCGGATGAGCTCCGGCTCAACCATCGCTTCAGGCGGAACACCTTGGTGACTATGCGTGAGCTGATGTGATTCCCCTGTCTGTAGAGTAAGAATCCATATGTCCGACGTTCGGCGTGAATCTCCTAAACTGAACACAATTTGTGATCCGCTCTCAGAAAATCTGATCCGGTAGATATTACCCGCAGGCAGGCGGCACGACTGAGTCTCAAATTTTGTCGTGTCATATATCGTCATTCGTTTGTATCCATCCTCGTTTATAGTGATGGCTATATTCTTGCCGCTTCGATCTATGATGGCGCTTTCAACATCCCAATCTGGAGTAAAGACATATTCGAACTTTTTTTCGTTAAGCGAATAGCGGGCAAGACCATTAAATTCTCTATTCTGATTCTGTATGAGAAAGAAGGCGGATTCATCAGGAAGCCAGAGTGCTCCCGTATAAAATATATTTCCATCGTGCGGTGTGATGTGCTCGGCAATATCTGTCTTAAGGTTACAGAGGTATAGATCCGTACTCGCATTTGAATGCTCTTTTCGTACGACTACATACGTACACCGTGGAGAGAAACATTCTGCCGCGCACCACCCTCCATTGTCGAAGATGCAGCGTTTTTCAAGTGTACCAGTGTCCATCACATACACATCAAAATCCTTTCCGTTTCTTTCATTCGATGCGAAGCAGATACTCTTCCCGTCAGGAGACCACGCCCCGAAGTTATGCCTCACATCGGGCCGCGCAGTGATGTTGGTGATTTGCCAAGTATTAAGATTTAATAGGTACAATTGCGTCCGTTCGTTGCCGCCTTCTGCTTTCCCAAATATGAGTACATCTTCAGTCGGAGAGAAACGTGCGAAGGAAACAGAATCTTGGAAATCAGTGAGCTGTTCAGGGTTTCCTCCTCCTGCAGACATGAGGAAAACTTGAGACGTGCCCGTAGAGTTACTAAGGTATGCAACACGCGTACCATCAGGACTAAAGCTCGCGCCTCCAGCAGATTTGACCTCTAGGAAGTCTTTGATGTTATATACTTTATTCATTTCTATTGATTAGAACTACTATCAAAGGGGTTAAGGTAAGAAACTCAAGCAAAAAAGTGCCGTTATCTGTTAGGATAACGGCACTTTGGGCAATGGGCAACGGTTAGTGACCGCAGCCGGAACCCCCTTCACCGCTACCTCCGGATTGCCCATCCCCGCAGCTGCCGTCGCCGTCGCAATCGCCAGGTCCTTGAGCACTAAGGGAACTGTTAACCCAGGGTATTTCATGACTGAGCATCATTTCACACCTCCGTAGAAAGAACATCGGCGCGACCAAGACAATCTCGGTCAAATATCGCTAATGTCTGAATACATGATAGCATGATGAGATGTAAAGTCAATATCTTTATACAGTACCCGAGCGAGACCCGAAGCTTAATTAAGCCCTGAGTTCCCTTCCTTGTTTGCTGTGGCCCTCTTGGGCGCGGGTTCACTTGCGATCCGACTATGGCCTTCAAAGCCCCTAAATACCCCGACTCCCTCTCAGCAACCTAGGTTCGAACATCGCTCTACATGCGGAGCTGGAT
>DAICZX010000077.1 GCA_027310925.1 Candidatus Parcubacteria bacterium | reverse complement strand
CTCTAGAACAGTGCCGAGGTGCGCCATCGTCATGGGAGGGAGTCCGTCATGTGTCCGAGAGTGATTCAAGTGCCGAAGGAAGAAACGCATCAGTTCGCCGCGTTCGGTGAGACGCTTTCTTCCCTTGGGTGCTCTTGCCATCCTTTTCTCGAACTCGGGAAGAATATCACCGATAGATTTCATGTTGCTTTAATAGAGGCGCCGAGCTGTTGAAGACGCATCACTATGTCTTCATATCCACGATTGATGCTGTAGACATTGCGAAGTGTCGAGCGGCCTTCTGCGGCGAGCATTGCAACGAGGATGATAGTCGCTGGCCGTAACGCTGGGGGACAGATAACCTCGGCTGCTTTGAGTTTCGTTGGACCTTCGATTGAAATGCGGTGCGGATCATGAAGATTCGTGACGGCCCCGAGACGATCGAGATCGGTGTAATAAATTGCGCGTTTCTCATACACCCAATCATGAATAAGCGTTATGCCTTTAGCCTGGGTAGCGATGACAGCAAAAAAGGGAAGATTGTCGATGTTGAGACCTGGATAAGGACGCGCATGAATTTTTTCAGGAAATGCAATTAGCTCGGATGGCTCAATATGAATATCTCTCAGCTTCGTAATTCCATTCTCAGATAATCGTGGGTTCGATAACAGGAACTGCAATTTCATTTTTTCTAATAGCAACAACTCGACCTCGAGGAACTCTATCGGCGCAGCCGTAATCGTTATCGAAGAGCCGGTAACAGCTGCGGCCGCGATGAAGAACATCGCATCGGTCGGATCTTGTGCCACGCTATAGACTATTTCCTTCGCACAATCAGAAACGCCGTGAATAGTGAGCGTCGTTGTGCCGATTCCATCCAGGGAGACGCCGAGTGTTTTTAGGAACCCGCATATCTCCTGGACTTGGTAGTTTGCTGAGGCGTATTTAATGACAGACGTGCCATTAATACGTGCAGCAGCAAGAAGTGCATTGATGGTTGCGGTGTCACTCGATTCGTAGAGGACAATTTCTGCCGGAACGAGTTGCGTGCGAGTAATGCGGTAACTTTTCGAACGCGCCTCTATCGTGACGCCAAATTTTTCAAGCGCCATGAGATGCGGACGGATCGAGCGCAATCCAAGTGTGCAGCCGCCCGATTGTGGCAGTTCAAACTCTTTGAATAGGTGAAGGAGCGGACCAATAAACATTAGAATGCTACGTGTTTTTGCCGCTGCGTCACGATCGATTGTATTGAGAGAAATATTCTCAGGTTGTTCGATGACGAGATTTGCGCCACGCCATTCGACCGAGACGCCGATTGAGCGGAATACCTCAATGAGGCGATTCACCTCTTCGATTTTCGGTACATTATTGAGTGTCGTTCGGCCGCGATTCAAAAGGGAGGCGGCGAGGAGCGCCACGGCGCCATTCTTTGAACGACTCGTCTCAACTTGCCTCGAGAGCTTCTTCCCGCCCTCGATGACGAAATTCATTTCTCCTTGCATTACGAGCATCGTATCATTCTCTCGATATACTTCCTATCTCTATAATGAGGGTGCTAAAAATTGATAGTTCTTTTTATCCTATGCCAAAAGAACAGTTACTTCCCAGAGTCGCGTGATGGCGCTATGATGCGGAAATAATGTCTTTCTTTTCCCCAAAGCTTGGTATCGACCTCGGGACAACAAATGTTCTCGTTTTCATGCCCGGGAAGGGTGTTGTTATCAATGAGCCGTCCGTTGTTGCTGTGGGGAAAGCGCGTGGAAAGCAGGGTGGTAATAAGATACTCGCGATTGGCGCCGAAGCTAAACAGATGATTGGCCGTACGCCGGACGACATCATCGCGTATCGTCCGATGAAACACGGCGTCATCGCCGATTATCGTGTGACCGAAGCCATGCTTCGGTATTTCATGAGAAAGGCACTTGGGCGTAACCCCTTTAAACCGACAGTGCTTGTTTCGGTTCCTGCCGGGGTGACTTCAACCGAGAAGCGAGCGGTCATTGAAGCGGCGTTGAAAGCAGGTGCGAAAAATGCGTATGTGGTTAAGGAACCAATACTTGCCGCTATCGGTGCCGGTATTCCTATTCATGAGCCCATGGGACGCATGATTGCGGACATTGGTGGCGGTACCATAGATGTTGCCGTGATCTCACTCGGTGGCATCGTCGCCTCAACGAGTGTGAAGTGCGCGGGCGATCGTCTCGACCGTGCCGTTGTTGATTATGTGAAGAAAAGTCACAACCTGGCAATTGGTGACAAGACTGCGGAAGAAGTGAAAATAAAGATCGGTTCTGCCGTACCGATGAATGAAGAGCTTACCTTGCCGGTCAAGGGACGCGATCTTGTGAGCGGTCTTCCACGTACCGTTGATATTTCGACAAATGATCTCGTGACTGCAATGGCGCGTGAATTGCGTGAGATGACACAGGCGATACGCAAAGTGTTGCAGGATACTCCACCTGAACTCGCCGCCGACATAATCGATAATGGCATTATACTCACCGGGGGTTCGTCGCAGCTACGTCAGATGTCCGAGCTTGTCTATCGCCGTACCGGTGTTGTCGCGAAACTTGCGACAGATCCATACTATTGCGTTGCGCGTGGAACCGGTATTGCACTTAATCACTTGGATACGTACCAGAAAAGCATCTTGGCGAAACAATAAAATTATGCGGTTGCAAAACCACGCGTTTATTATTGCGACGACAGAAATGGAAGTTGGGATTGAGACAGCACGGACGTGGACAGGGCGAGAACTCGGTCTCAAGACAGACGATAATCTCGATGTAATTGTATTGCGATATGGACTTTTTTCGGTTGCGGATGCGCGACGAATCTCTGATCTTGCCGCGGGAGCGTCTTTTTCTGGTGAGTACAAAGTACTCATTATCGCAGCAAGCCGTGTATATCATGAGGCACAAAATGCGCTTCTAAAGATTTTTGAAGAACCACCTCCAGGGACATACCTTTTTTTTGTGCTGCCAACATTTGGTGGGCTTTTACCAACGTTTCGTTCACGGGTGATGACGCTTGAGGCACATGCCGTAAATGAATGTGAGGAAATCCCTGAAATTGCCCGTGTATTTATCAGAGGAACAAAGGAGAAACGCAGTACGCTTATCAAGAAACTTACGAGTGGGAAAGATGAGGAAGAGCGACGCGAGCATCGCGATGAAGTAATTGCGATAGTGAATGGCATTGAAGCGGTTTCGTATAAGGCACTCGGGAAGCGTAGAGACGATAAAGCCATCACCACGCTCCTCTTCGAAATCGCGTTTTTGCGCAATTATCTTTATGAGCGCAGTGCGCCGGTACGCATGATTCTCGAACATCTATCTCTTGTTCTTCCAAAGAATTTGGTATGATGTATTCCCATGACATACGATTTTTCACAGTTGAAATCTAACATTAAGGAAACGGAGGAATGGCTTACACGTGAGCTTGCGGGGGTTCGCACTGGTCGCGCAACGCCAACTCTGCTCGACGCAGTGAAGCCCGAAGCATATGGAACGCGAACATCGCTTCGCGAGCTGGCCTCCGTTTCAGTAGAAGATGCACGAACACTCCGGGTTATCCCATGGGACAAAGACTTATTAAAAACGATCGAAAAAGGGATTACCGATGCGAATCTCGGGGTCGGGGTTTCAATCGATGAACAAGGTCTACGAGTTTCTTTCCCCGAGCTTACTAACGAGCGTCGCGCGCAGCTTTTAAAAATTGCTGGTGATAAAACTGAGCACGCAAGAGTTACGTTACGTTCGCATCGTACCGACGCAATTAAGGTACTTGAGGCGGCGGGGAAAGAGGGTGGTATAGGAAAGGATGAGCTTATCCGTTTGAAGGGTGAAATTCAGAGGTCTGTCGATGTCGGGAATGACGCAATCGCAGAGATTTTGGAAAGAAAACAAGCCGAAATTTCTCAATAGGCATATAAAGTAATGAGTATCTTAATTTTTATTATCGTTATCGTTGCGCTTATCATTGTGCACGAGTTTGGACATTTCATTGTGGCTAAACTTTCAGGAATGCGTGTCGACGAGTTTGGTCTTGGGTATCCGCCGCGGGCAGCGACGATCGCAAAAATAGGTGAAACTTCCTACACGCTCAATTGGTTGCCTTTTGGCGGTTTTGTAAAGATTTATGGCGAAGACGGTGGTGGAGAAGATTCGCGTGCATTTTCAGCACGTCCGCGCATCTTGCAGGCGCTCGTACTTATCGCCGGGATCACAATGAACCTCATTTTCGCCTACGTGCTCATCACAGGTGCACTTGTCGTTGGAGCGCCGCGTGTACTTTCTGGGAACGATCTCGCAGACGCCCGAAACATGGAACTTATGGTGGCGAACGTGATTCCAGGGACACCCGCTGCTCACGCGGGGCTTCTGATTGGAGATTCAATTATAGAGGCGAAGGATGTGCGAGGAATTTGGCACGCGACTGATCCCGCGAGCTTCTCAACATTCATTGCGGCAAGTGCTGGAGATACGGTTTCACTCAGTGTGAAGCGCACAGGGAGTGAACAGAATATTACCGCGAAGCCCATGGAAGGTGTTGTGCCTTCCGATCCTTCCCGGTATGCGCTTGGTGTCGAGGTCGCCACAGTTGGTGTTGTGCCACTCGCGTTTGGCGCAGCGATTACTGAATGGGCATCGCTCACTTGGGGTGCAACCCTGCTTACTGCAGAGGGGCTCTGGCATTTTTTCTATGGCGTATTCACGTTCTCCGCAAATCTCTCGCAGGTTTCCGGGCCAATTGGTATTGCAGGGGCGGTCGGAAATGCTTCAGCGCAAGGTATTGGCGACCTCTTCTCGATTATGGCTATCATTTCCATAAACCTTGCTCTCATCAATCTTCTTCCAATCCCCGCGCTTGATGGGGGTAGGCTTCTCTTCGTAATCATCGAGGGGATTGTCCGACGCCCAATAAAGGCGAATGTTGTTCGTGCGTTCAACACTGCGGGTTTCGCGTTTCTTATTCTACTTATGGTTGTTGTGACCGCACACGATATCTTTAAAATTATCGGATAGATATTTGTCGGTTAATGGATAACAATGGTGAGGCCATATGGGTATCGGAGGATTGGGGATAAGTTTTTCACTTACTCCTTGTCAGGATATAATTTGCCGTATTAAATGGTTCGTCTAATTCAAACACCGCCAGTAAGTATCACGATGGTAGGGATCGTCGTGTTGATTTTGTTGTCTGGTCTAAATCCAACCTTGGTACATGCTGCTCCCCAAATAACCAGCATTACCCCCTCGGCCCAAGGCCTAACGGAAGGTGCGCCGCTCACCATTACAGGCTCTGGCTTCGGTACGAAGTCTCCGGCAGCTCCGTATCTCTGGGCGCCATTTACGAATGGCTCAATACAGCCTTCCAGTTTGGGGCAACAAACATCTTGGTCGAACATTCAGAACATGACGTATAGCGCAACCGGCGGTCCCAATAACGGTCCATATGCGGCAGGGGTCCCGCTCTCGGGCTCATCTATCCATTGGGAATTAACAGCTAACTCGAACGGGTTTACCTGGAACGACCTCGGAGGGAAATATTACATCTTCCGGAAAATGAAGAAGAATTTTTCCGTGGCCAATACAATTAACTGGACAGATTTTCTCGTGGCGGGTCCAGCCGCAAGCACGTATTGGATCTGGTCACCCGGGAACGGCGACATGGATGCTGTGGGTATTCCAAGCGATAATGCCTACGCCGCCACCTACGTCAACGGCGCCACAACAGGTACGCAGACAAGTCCCTCGATCCTCGAAGGCCCAATCAACCAATGGTTCTCGGACGAAATCGTATATCAGGCAAACTCCTCCTTATCAACAAATGATGGACACTCGTGGTGGTACGTTAACGGTTCGTTGGTCGCGCAACAGCCCATCAACATGTGGTGGACCCAGTGGCCTTTAACGTTGCGAAATTCCGCAACAGGTCAGGAC
>DAICZX010000076.1 GCA_027310925.1 Candidatus Parcubacteria bacterium | reverse complement strand
CATCACCTGACTAAAGACATCGCCTACAATTGCACCGAGTGCGTTATCGATTTGGTTCGCAGAGATAAGTTGCGCATACTCTTGACTGAAACCCGCGTCAACGACTGCCTTCTGTGTGTACCCGGCAATAACGGAACCCGGAGTCTCCACATAGCCTGGAGAACCGTCTTTATTGAAACAGGTCGCACTCGTGGTAAATCCATTTTGTGTTGGTGTAAATCCACCGTTTGTTGATGTAGTAGGGCTGTAGGCCGGGGCCCCTCCACCGCACCACGAAAGAAACCCTCCTGATTGAAGCAGATCCTGTTGCCTGTTTGCCTGTGCCTGACTCACGAGACTCCCGAGCTGGCCTTGCGCCGCTTGAGCGAGCATATATGGATTATTTTGAGGTTCGGTTGTGAGCGCAAGCCACGAACCAACACCACCTTGTGACCAATTACCCGCGAGATATGAATTTATATCGGGCGATGATTGATTAAGCGTGCACTGATTCGCCGCGTAGAACCCGGCAAGATCTGTCCCTTGCGCGTAATTATTCTGGAGCGACAAAGCGATTGCACTCCCGAATGGCGAATTGAACGCGCCTTGAGCGATTTGATCGATGAAAGGCCCAGCAACCGCATCTCCGACAGATTGCAAATTCACTGAAATATTCGGAACAAATGACGGTAGACCAGTGCCATTACTTGTTCCATTGATAAAGTTGATTACGTCTCCCGTCATGTTTTGCAGAAACATTTTAATGGCTGCCTGGGCTAGGGGTAGGAGTATTAATGAGTTAATGCACGAACTTAAGGTCGAAACTTGTGTTCCGCCTGTCGTTGTGTCTTCTAGCACAGAATTATTCGGAACACTTAAAACCGCGGCACCAGCGCCACCCATAAGACCGGCGACAGCGCCACCAATACAGCTTAACCCACCTGCTGATCCGGAGGCTAATACCGGCTGCGGCGCACTCAAAAACGTCACAGATACTGCAAGTGTGCTAGTGAGTAGCATTGCAAACACGCCGGTAAAAGGTTCTTTGCTCATTGGTTTTCAATCGCAGACTGTTGTTGCGCGGTCATGTTAGCCGTGACATTTACGAATGACGAGCCCGGTGTTCCGGCAGGAAGTATGACCCCTGCCATTGCGTAGATGTTGGCAATGGTGGTAAATGCGTTTTCAACAGTGAGTTCCGTTGACGGGTACTGTTGAAGCGCAAGTATCGCAGCCAAAGGATCCGTGTTTACCCGTGCGAAATCTGCGTAAATTTCGCTCAAACGCATAATTGAATTTACAATCACCAGATCGACGGCCGTAAGTTCTTGCGGCACCTGAAGCGCCGCGATTCCAATGGCTAATTTTCTATATGCACTTGAGAGTGCGGTGAGATGAGCAAGTGCGGAGGTGTCACCCCCTTCCACTACAGATTGGAAATACACGATTCCACTCATCGTCGTGCTAACGGCATTCTCTTTCACCACTGCCCCGACCGCAACGGCAAAATCCTTAAGCGCAGTAGTTCCTGTACCAGAAACGGTAAGGCCTGCTGCATTTTTGAAATCAGCCGTTAATGACACTTGTTGCGAAAGTTGGGCCATAGCCTCTTCCGCAAGCGTGTTTTCCTGACTGGCCGTGAGATCGGCACCACCGTTTGCTTGTTTCGCCGAAAGATAAAGTATAAGAAAATCTTTTGCGAAAGTGTCGGTTAGAGTACCCTCAGTCGGGGCAGTGAGACCATACGTGGCATAGTCAATGCTGGTACTCGCTACAGGTGTTGAGGTCGCAATTGGAATATCCGCAATTGCCTTTGGCACAATAAGCCCTCTCGCGACAGCTTCTCCGTCAGTCATGCCGAGGTGGAAATAATCAGTAGTGGTACTATTTACAGGGATTCCATACAACGGTTTCTCCCAATCAGGAAGACCATCGCCATTCGAATCTTTTGTGGCTATGGCCTGTAGGAGGGCCGTTTCGGTAAACGCCTGCGCCACGGGAGGATCCCCGACACCACGTGCAAGCACGTATGCGCCAACAATAAGCGCAATCGAAAAAAGTGTTGCGGCTGGAACTCTCCAATTTCCCAAAAATCTTTTCCCCATACGCATACTGCTATTAAAGTATAGCAGTCGTTCCAAGAAAGAACTGCTATATCTGTGCACATGATATTATTTCTTCATGAAGAAGGTTGTGTGGACTTGTTTACTGGGGATCATTATTTCCTCTAGTTTTCTTTTATTTTTCGGGGAAATTCAGAAGGTATCCGCTGCACAAACTTTATTTGATCGACCTCTTATGATTGGCTCTCAAGGAGAAGATGTTCGTACATTACAAAAAATTCTCAATGAAAATCCAGTTACACGCATTCAGGGTACTGGACCTGGATCACCAGGAAAAGAAACTTCTTATTTTGGGTCTCTTACGCAAAATGCCGTTATTCGTTTCCAAGATAAATATGCGAATGAAATTCTAGCGCCTGCTGGGCTTACACAGGGCAACGGATATGTCGGGTATTATACGATGGATAAACTTAACGCCCTTTCTGCATTGACCATGGGAAGCACATACCCCTCGACGACATCGTCGATAAATATTCTGACCTCTACTGCTGTTCTCCCATCAATGTTTCCTGACTCGACGACTGTTTCTCAAAATCCAAATATGAAAAATATCGGTATAGCTATGGCTGATCTTGACAGGGTTGCCGCCGAGCAAGGACTTTCTTCTACCACCCTCGCTGCCCTCAAACAACAAATAATGAATAGGGCGGCAACAACAACCGACTTACGCGCAACTTTTTTAAGATTGGTGCAGGGAAACTCACTCCAAGCTATCGGGGACGATTCCTTTTTCGGTAAAGTATTGGCAATGGTAGGAAGAGCATTTAACACTGTCTTCATGCCGGAATACGCGGAAGCAGCGGTCGGTATGCCATTTGGGGGAAAGCTTCTCTTCGCCACCCCATGCGATGGCGGAGTCTGGAATATTATCCTCGAACCACTTCCACCTTCCTATGCATTCCTCCTCTCCTACGTCTCCGGTTCGGAGGCTTTCTTGTCTCATAATATCCCGTTTACCAATGAGCTTCTCGGTGAATATTATCCCGCTATAAATGAGGCATGTTGGGTTGGCATCTATCCTTACCCGGCAGAAGGATTGATTTCACCGATAACTGGTTCTTCTCCAACATGAATAAGCGTCAACCATACTGAGAGCGGTAAATCTTCTGCACGTGCCCTTTCCAGAATGTTTCCTGGAGAAAATCCGGCTTCGAGGAGATTTTTTCGCACAAATTTACGCTTATGTGCGAACCCAGCATGCACAAGCATAAAAAATAATTTCTCCTCGGTTACTAAAGAAAAATTCCGCCTTGATATATCACGAATCGTGAGCACTGCCGAGTCTACCTTCGGCGAAGGAATAAATGCACCACGTGGTACAGTAAATTCGTACTTCGGCTTGCCATACGCCTTCACTGAAAGCGAGAGGATACTCTCTTTTTTTGAACGTGCGATACGATCGGCAACCTCCTTCTGTACCAAAAGCGTCATTGAGACCGGTTGATTACTTGATTCGAGAAACATGCGGATTATCTCACCAGTGAGATAATAAGGGATGTTTGCGACGAGCATGTACTTTTTTGGCAGTACGGCAATATCAAAAGCGCGAATATCGCCGTGAATCAGTTCGAGCCGGCCCTCCGCGATTTCATTTGAGAAATCAGTTTTTGATTTTTCAAAGAGCTCACGATCCGCTTCGAGCGCGATAACCTTGCCCACCTTTTTCAGGAGTTCGCGCGTGAGCATGCCCGTTCCAGGGCCGATCTCGAACACGACCGAATCAGGCGCGAGCCCCGCGATCAGCGCGACGCGCTCCGCGATACGCGCGTGCATTAGGAAATTCTGCCCAAGCGATTTCTTCGCATATATCATCTTTTGAGGGACAATTGGATGCACTGCGACAGAAAAATAGTAATGGCTTGCTATGGCTGAACGGTTATGGAGCGTTGACTTTCATTGAGTAACGTTCCTGAGGAATCAGAGGTCTCAACCACTACAGTGACATCTTGATTGGTCCCGGTTTTATTGATGGCTTTTATTCCAAACAGAACGTCAGGATAGCCCGCTGGATAAGCAGCAGGGAGGGCATCGTTAGGCGTAATGTCCTCGTTGCAATGCATCACATTACCGATTAAAGACCCCTCCAATGTTTCCGATTGGATGTCTGCGGTTACTCCGACTGGGCAATCGATACGCAGCGACCATGACGTTGCATTTTTTGGCTCTTCTTTATTTATCACGACAGTAAAAACACTACCTGATTTTGGTGCTGTTTTCGCCATGAAATTTATGGTTTGCATGGTTAAATCATGCGTGGTGGTTGCATTATTATCTTGAATTGATTGACTCGTTGAAGAAGCCGCCACTGATGACATGGGTGAAATAAGTCTTGTGATAATGAGGAAAAGGAAGGCGAAGGTAAGAATTGGGGGAGCTATCAGTCCTATAATGCCACTTGTGATGAGGAACCCACGGCCGGAAGTCGGCTGACTGACGGCAAGTGTTGGCTTGAGAACCGTGAGATTCTGATAAATCCTATAAAGATATACGGACACAAAGGGGCCGATGAATACCGTAGCGATCAAATAAATCACCATACCTATCATCTGTCCAAATAGTGAATATGCCAAGTATATAAACACCATTGGAATATAAAGCGCAAGAAATCTCACGAGGGTAGCCCACCAGTGGCCCCGCACGTACTCACGGCTCTGCAGAAGCGCGTTGAGCCCACGCTTTCCTTCAATAACTAATGCAAAGCTGCTGAGCGAAAACCATAACGACATCAAGATACCCGGAACAATGAGCATGACATAACCGCCAATCATAACGAAAGACACGAGAATCAACATCCAAAGTGCGGGGAAAAATAAGGTGAAGCCGACGCGAAGCGATTGCGCAATGCCCGTGCCCTTGGAAAGGGTGAGGATTATACCCATACCTGCTGGAATAAAAAGCAGGATACCGATAATGCCAGGGATAAGACCCAATCTCATACCACTCGCGGTGAGCAACTGGCCCAATCCAAGAAGAAGACACGGAATTATCGTAAGTGCGATGAGGATCAAGAAACGTTCTCTGTACAGCACAAAGGAGTCTGCAAAAAGCTGTCCGATTGGCACAAGTTTCTGGCTATTTTCCGCCTGACCAGGGGCCACTGTCGTCGGCGCTGCGCTTGGCGGCAAGACAGGAGCGGGAGGCTGCGCAACAGTCAAACCTAAGGCTTCATTCACGTCGGAAACTTGCCACCCCGCGGCGATGAGAGACTTCATAATTTCCTCTTTTGCAACACCAGCGGCCTGTTGTTGCCGTATATACTCAAGGAGTTGCGGGCTGACCATTAGGGCGAATGATAGCAGGACAAATTGTAAGGAAATAAGTTATCCCCACGCAAGAATTTTAGTCTATATGAATATCGCTACCTTCCGTTTCATCAAAAAGTACCAGTGAACGATCAATGTCGGCAAGGAAAGAAGATGGCCCCGCGACAAAGTCGCTACCATAGATCTTGCGCACGCGCGCGAGTGTGAGGAAGAGGCGCTTCTTTGCACGCGTTACCGCGACATAGAAGAGCCGCCGCTCCTCTTCCTCGTCGCGATCATTCTCGCTGCCCATGCCCTGGTGCGGGAAAACGCCTTCCTCCAAGCCACTCACAAAGATCGTGCCGAACTCAAGACCCTTTGCCGCGTGGACGGTCATGAGCGTGACACCAGACTTCTCTGCCTCTTGCCCCGAATCTCGGGAGGGATGATCAATCTCATCTTGGTCGCTCGCGAGCGCAGCCTCGGCAAGAAAAGCGGCGATACCCTCTTTCCCGGGAGAGACATCATGTCGTGCCGCAACCGAGGCGAGCTCCTCGATATTCTCAAATCTCTCACGATCCTCGGTACTTCCCTCGTCAAAAAGCGCGTGACGCATTCCACTCTTCTCAATAACGAGCTTTGCGAATTCGGAAGGCACAAGCGAGAGAGCCGCTTGCGAAAGTTCATTAACGACGGATTCGAACTGCTCAACCCTCGCGAGCTCCCCAGCGCGCAGCGACGCACGCTGTCCTGCCACAAGCTTGCCGAGCGTAACGCGACCGATCCCGCGCGGTGGGCTCGCAGCGGCACGTATTTTATCCATCTCGCGCGACGGGTCCATTGCAAGCCGCATCCACGCAAGCGTGTCCTTCACCTCCTTACGCGCAAAGAAGTGTGTACCGAGCAACTTGTAAGGCACACCTGTTTTAAGTAGTCCCTCTTCAAGGGCACGCGATTGGAAGTTGGTGCGGAAGAGTATCGCAATCTCTTCAGGAGCGATACCGTCTCTCATCATCTCCCGTATCTTCAAGGCAATCCAGCGCGCCTCGTCTTCGGCGCTTTGCGCCAGGTGTATGACGATAGGCTCGCCCGCTGCGTTCTCGGTTGTCGAATATTTTTTCTTGCGATTCTTATTCTTCTCGATGATTGCATTTGCCGCACTGACCAGGTTCTTAGTCGAACGATAATTGTGCTCGAGAACGATCGTCTGCGATTCCGGATATGTTTTATCAAACTCAAGTAGATTCTCGATTGTCGCACCGCGCCAGGTATAAATAGTCTGATCAATATCGCCGACGACGAACAAATTCCGGTGCCTCGCCGCAAGCAGATTTGCGAGGCGTCCTTGGAGTGTGTTCGTGTCCTGATATTCGTCAATATGTAGATATTTCCAGCGATTCTGCGCAAGCCCCCGAACGTCGGCATGCTCCTCGAGCAACCTGAGCGGGAGCGCGATGAGATCATCAAAATCAAGCGCCTTTTCATCCGTGAGTGTTTTTTCGTAGCGAAGCCACGCTTCCGCTACGATACGTGCGTTAAAACCACTCCTTGCGTGCTTTTCGTAGAACTCCTGTGCGCGCATCCCCTCGTTCTTTGCACGCGAGATGCGACTCAAAACTGTCCTGGACGAGAGTTCCTTCGTTCCGATATCGAGCGCCTTGAGCGCAGTTGTTATCACTTTTTCTGAATCATCACGATCGAACACGCTGAAGAAGCGCGGAATGCCGATAGTCTTGCCGTAACTCTCTAGTAACTCTCGGCCGAGGCCATGGAAGGTCGCGATAAATGGAACAGTGCGATCATCACCAAGCATCATGCGAATTCTGTTTCGCATCTCGCGAGCAGCTTTATTGGTGAAAGTGACAGCGAGAATCTGATTGGCATGAACACCCTCACGGATAAGATGATATATTCGTGTTGTGAGTACGCGTGTCTTACCGCTACCGGCGCCAGCGAGAACCGAGATTGGACCATCCAGGGCGAGCACTGCCCGCCTTTGCGCTTCATTCAATCCTTCAAGATAGTTCATCTTTCGAATATAGCGCATAAATCGTTTTCCACAGTTACCAGTCAGAGTGGATTGACTACCAATCCACTTCAGCTATACTTCATTTATTCCTGATTAAGGAGGTATTCAAGAAATGGCTTATGTACATTGTATGTAGGCCATTTTTGTATGCGAAAGACTCACCAGACTCCCTTGTTTACCTATAAAATCCAATCAACAATTTCTCATAGCGGCAGGGCTTATTATCATCGCGGGAAGTGCGGTTATAGTAAGCGCCACGACACTTCTACCCAATCGTGCGCTCGCCTTCTGGCCGTTTTCTACGAACAACACGAGTGCAGTGACGAATGGACTTATCCCAAGTGCCTCGACACCCGCACTCGTCGCACCCGTAAACGAAGACCCGAATGTAGGGGCGCCGCTCGCGCTCGCTACTTCGGATGGTTCAGCGCTTATTTCCTATACGGGAATAAGCGGCACAATCGCTGACATTTCAAATGTAACGCCACCGGATCAAATTTCACTTTATGTAGTACGCCCTGGCGATACACTTTCAGCGATTGCCAACATGTTTGACGTTTCGGTGAATACTGTCATCTGGGCTAATAATCTCTCCAGTACACGTGATATACATCCTGGTGATACGCTACTCATCCTGCCGATTTCCGGAATCAAACACACAGTCATGAAAGGCGAAACACTCAAATCGATCGCAAAAAAATATGGTGCTGACGCAAATGAGATAGCGCAATTCAATGGACTCGATTCGTCTATAGCCCTCACGGTTGGTTCAACGGTGATTATCCCGGGTGGTGAAATCGCTCCATCGACTGGGGTAGCTGTACGTAAGGGAGGTTCGCGTCAAATCGGTCCTGAGCCATACCTCGGAGGTAGCGGACCCACACAGCCTGGTTATTACAGCAACCCGATGCCGGGCGGCATCATAACTCAAGGCATTCATGGTTGGAACGCCGTTGACATAGGAGCGCCGCTCGGCACGCCAATCCACGCGGCGGCAAATGGCACGGTCATCGTGTCACGCGATAATGGCGGTTGGAACGGCGGCTATGGTAACTACGTTGTTATCACGCATGACAACGGTACACAAACACTGTACGCGCATATGAGGCGTTCCATCGTTTCTGTAGGCCAATCCGTCTCGTCGGGTCAGATCATTGGTTACGTCGGCATGACGGGTCTTACGACCGGCCCACACGTCCACTTCGAGGTTCGTGGTGCAGCGAACCCATTTCGTAATTGCGCGGTTGGCACTGTTTGCGAACCACAATAGTGGTTTCCACCGCGTCTAACATAACCAGAACGTTGTATTTACCTAAACTGAAACAAATTACAGGTGTTTAACGCAAGTAGTGGCAGCGGGATCAGCTTCGAGGCGCCCTTCTTCTATCTTATTGCCGCAAATTTCGCATTTCCCATAAGTCTTCTTCTCTATTCTTGAAAGCGCCGCAAGAACGATATCATAACGCGCCTCTAGATCTGCGAGAATCGCAGCATTCCCCTCGCGACTCATAACCACGTCTGCCTGATCAACAGGATCTGCCTCAGTCCCGATTTCCGTTGGGATAGGCTCCCAATCGTCTGGGACTTGAGGATTCCTACGCCCAATGCCTCCCATTTCTGATTCGAGCCGTACCTTTTCCGTTTCAAGTTTTTTCCTAAAATACTCAGTCTTCATGTTCGAATGATAACAAATTATTGTTACTAGTCGGGTAGACTTTGAAAATTCTAAACCCTCCTAATTTTGCGCACGTGAAGTTGCGAGCCGTTGCAGTATCTCGGTAAACGCCGCTGGGTCACGAGCAATAATGAGTGTTTTCTGATCCCAATAACCGTAAAGAAGGATGCTTTTGCCTGTGACATCATGATAGATGCGCACGTCATGATTAGAGACGACTTCATCTGAAAAGGCAGTTGAAGTAATGGCGGGTGAAGCTGTGGTGGTGGACGTGGCAAAAAACATATTGATCTCTGCAAGTGTTTTCGGTCCTACCGAGCCGTATCCTGTAGTAGATGGAGAACCAAAAGAGATTATGTTATGGGCGGATTGAAACGCCTCCACTGCTTTTTCAGTAAGGAGTCCGTAAAAACCAGTGGGAGGGACGGAAAGAAGCCCGTTATCCGCAAAAACCTGCTGGAGTGACTTCACCTCCTCGCCATGCTCACCGAGAAAAAGGGTGGTGGTAAGGATGGGGGTCGAGGTCGCGGGCGAAGTTGCCGTTGGGTATGGTGGGAAAAGTAATCCAAGGTCACCGCGTATGCTAGATTCCCACGATAGCATTCCAGAAAATGTGTCACGATATGAAAGAACGGAGAGTATAAAAAACGGGCTCTGGCTGCCATCTACATTTAGGATACCCGCCATACTTCCAGCGGCTTGTATATTCCGCAATAAAATATCAGGCGCTGGCACATTGAGTGCGGAGAAAACACTCTCAATATTGTCGGTCGAGCTCGCCGTATAAAGGAGTCGCACGGTACCCTGCGCGAGGGGGCGGCTAACTGACTCTTCAATTGCTTGCATAAGAACTGGACCTTCACCTGATATTTGTTCCCGATCATCAACAAATATCGGGGCAGACACACTTGGCATAAGTACTACAGGGGCCGGGATCTTCAAATAGTGCGTATA
>DAICZX010000073.1 GCA_027310925.1 Candidatus Parcubacteria bacterium | reverse complement strand
TAAAATCCTGAGAGGGCCTAAAAATCCTCGTGTGGGTTCAAGTCCCACCCTCGGTACTAAGGACCTGAAAAGATAACGAGTAAGTGTAAAATTACGGCTGACTATTTATTAAACCTATGCTATAGTTTCCTTGTCACGTGTGGATAAGTAGAAATTGGCTAACCCTCAGCGCCTTGCGGCGTGAGCACCAGTTTCGAAAATCTGCACCATTTTACACATGCTTGAAGAGAAAAAAGTTACCGTTCCTACGTCAACTATTCATCTAACAGAAGGTCATCCGATGGCCAGTCTCGTTGATTTCATCCCAACGCCGCCTGGAACGGGTGACCTTGTCGAAGGTAAGATTATCGCGATAAATCGTGGCCGCGTCTACGTCGACTTACCACCGTTTGGTACCGGCCTTATTTATGGCCGTGAATATCTCAATGCTGCCGACGTGCTGCGCAAAACGAACGCGGGTGACACTATTAGCGCAAAGGTCGTCGACCCGGCTGGCCGCGATGGTTATATCGAACTCTCCCTAAAGGAGGCACGCCAGGCAGCTATTTGGGGTGAGGCTGAGCAGGCCATTATTGCCGAAACACCGTATTCGCTCATTGTAGAAGAGGCAAACAAAGGCGGCCTCATTCTCTCATGGCAAGGCATTGCCGGTTTCCTCCCTGCTTCACAGCTCTCCAAAGAGCATTACCCGCGCGTACCCGAGGGAGACAAGGATAAGATTCTTGGCGAGCTTATACAGCTCATTGGCCATCCGCTTTCGGTGCGCATCATCACCGCCGATGCGAAGGAAGGTAAACTTATATTCTCGGAACGTACAGGAAACGAAGCCGAGGAGAAGGCGTCGCTCATTGACAAATACCAGGTTGGTGATAGCGCAGAGGGTGAGGTAACGGGTGTTGTCGACTTTGGCGTCTTCGTAAAGCTCGAACCAGGACTTGAGGGACTCGTGCACATCAGCGAACTCGACTGGGGACTCGTCGAGGACCCGCGCTCGCTTTTCTCTGTTGGCGACAAGGTCAGGGTGAAAATTATTGAGGTAAAAGAAGGCAAAATTTCTCTCTCCATAAAGATGCTCAAGGAAAACCCATGGCACACCGCCGCCGAACGCTACAAAAAGGGTATGGAAGTACCCGGCGTCATCATTAAGTATAATAAACACGGCGCCCTCGCCTCCATCGAGGAGGGTGTCGCGGGGCTTGTGCATGTGAGCGAATTCGCAACACCCGCTGAATTACGCGGGAAGCTCGAGCTCGGGAAGACCTACCCCTTTACGATCTCACTTTTTGAGCCGAAAGAGCAACGCATGACACTCACATTCATTGATAGGAAAAAATAAAACAAATTTGCGCGAGCAAGAACAAACACCATCGACCCTTGTGGAATCGGCGGTGTTTTTACTGACGCGTGTTGGCAAACTGCATTGCAGATTCTATATCCTTGCTTGCGAAAAGATGCACCGTATCAACGACTTTTTTCAATGTTTTTTTCAATACCGTTTCTTCATTCGGTTTCCATTTGCCAATGACATGCTTTATGACTTTTTCTTCTCCGGAGATTTTTTTTGTTTGATGCTTCTTCCCCTCCGCGCTAATACCGATACGAATGCGCGCGAAATCCTTTGTCTTAATAACACGCATGATACTCTCGACACCCCTGTGTCCACCACTACCACGCCCGAACACCATTTTTATAGTGCCGAGTGGGAGATCGAGGTCATCGTGAACGACAAGGAGATTTTTTGCCATCTTTGGACTCTTTATGAGTGGCGCAACTGCTTTCCCTGAAAGATTGACGAATGTTTCCGGTAGAACAATTGTTGAATTCTTCCCCGCGATAGTGCCCCTGCTCACAAGTGCGTTCACCATTTTATTAAAAACAAGATCATCGAATCCTTCCCGTTTTACGACGAGCGAGACGGCATCCCTTCCAGCGTTGTGCCGAGTCTTCTCATACTCTTTCCCAGGATTCCCGAGCCCTACAATGACAAGCGCCATACCTTAATCGTAGCATACCGCTTGCAAGTTAAGACTGAACGCGTACAATGCGCGCATGAAAGATACTGGGAAAGGTCTTCTGAAGGATCTTTTCACGCTCGCATTCCTTATCATTGTCGTCGTTATCCCAGTTCGTCTCTTTATTGTCTCACCATTCGTCGTTGACGGTGAGTCTATGTACCCAACTTTTGAGAATCTTGATTATCTAATCGTTGACGAATTCGTATATGACCTTACCGCACCCGCGCGCGGCGACGTTATAGTCTTCCGTTACCCTCCCGATCCTTCCATATTTTATATCAAGCGTATTATCGGACTTCCAGGTGAAACGGTTTCCATTAACCAAGGTAAAGTTACCATTACGACTGTCACGGGGGAAAAACTGACGCTCGACGAGCCGTATGTCGTGAATAAAGATGCGACATACACTAAAAGTGTCACGCTCGGCCCAGAGGAATATTTTGTCATGGGCGATAATCGCCCCAACAGTTCCGACAGCCGTTTCTGGGGGCCCGTACCGAGGAGGGATATTATTGGTCGTGTTGATCTGCGACTCCTGCCGGTATCGAGGATGGGCTTTCTTCCTGGGGAAGCAAATTACTCCTCTTCCCCCGTCCAAAACAATGCAAACACAACAGCCGTGACAACACCATGACACGTGACGTTATTCCCGCAGATGAACTTTTGAGCAAGGCAAGTTCAGTTGGCCAGTACTATGGGTTCACGCCGCTTTCAGGGTTCACCACCCGAACGCGTGGGCGATCGGAAAAAAACAAGAACAAAAATTATCTAGAAACGCTTCCTCAACTCGCGCTTGATCCCGTTGCTGAGACGGTTGCAAACTTCTTAAAACAAGTCCGTAATATAGAACCAGCGCCTTCGCCCCGCCACCCGCTTTTTATCTGGCACACTAATATTACGCCAGGACGCCCTGCGCCGAGGAAGGCAATTGTACAATTCCACGCACTTGGTACAGACCGTGCACTCTCTGACGCTATCATCATTCGCGCGCTTATCGCGCTTACCCACGACCTCTTCCATGAAGAGCCGACTGTTCGCATCAATTCGATGGGTGACAAGGAGACGCGTGCCCGATATGCGCGTGAACTTACGAATTTTTTCAAGAGACGCTCAGAAACACTTCCCGAGGAATGCGTTACACGTGCGAAACAAGACACGCTCCTCGCAGCCGAACTCGTGATAGCACGTGAGTGTGCGGAGGATTTACCCGCACCGACCGAACAGCTTTCGGACGCGAGTCGCAAACGTTTCGAGGATCTGCTCGAGTATCTTGAAATGACAGAAACTCCGTATGAGCTTGCGCGTAATCTCATTAGCCGTGGTTCAGTATGGAACGATACGTGCTTTGAACTCGTTGTGGGCGGACAGCGTGTCGCGTGGGGCTCGCGCTACAATGACTTTACACGCCACTTTTTCCCCTCCCCTTCTTTTGGTGCAACCGGGGCAGTTCTTAAAATAATGAGTTCCGGTACTGTCGTTAAGAAGATAACCACACCACGGCTTCGTTTTTCATTCGTCCATATCGGTGATGAAGCAAAACGACTTTCAATCCGTCTTGCCGAAGAGTTCCGAAAGATGCACATACCATTGGCTCAGGACATTGGCGTTGAATCATTGACCGAGCAACTTTATCTAGTCGAGCGACGTAATAGTCCCTACCTTATTATCATGGGCCGCAAAGAGGCACTTGAGAGATCTGTCATTTTGCGCGATCGACAAACACAAGTTGAAACTGTCCTATCCCTCACGGGCCTTGCTGAGCATTTGAAAGCCATGGCGTAGACAGCGGCTACGTTCATATGCTAGAGTTCTTCAATCATGACAGACGAGGCACGAGTCGAGGTCCGACGTGGGAAGAACGAAAGTTCGACGGCGCTTATCCGCCGTTTTACCCGCAGAGCACAAGGACTCGGACTCGTACGCGAGATGCGTAACCGTCGCTACTGGCAACGCGTTAAATCAAAAAATGTCGGTCATAAGCGCGCGCTTATCTCAAAGGTTCGTCGCGAGAATTACAATGAACTCGTGAAGCTCGGTAAAATTGACCCCGCCGCACGTAAGAATACCCGTGGAAGCCGAGGTGCCAAACACTAACCGGAATGGCGGAAGTCTCCATTAAAAATCTCACACGACGTCCATACGCGTCGCGTTCGATATTTGTCGCAATTGCTACCCACGTGCTCCCCCACTGGGACATCTCACTTGTCTTCATCGGCCCGACAAGGGCGCGCGCGATGAATGCACAGTTGCGCGGTAAAACATATATACCGAACGTCCTTTCGTACGCAGCCGGCAAAGAGAACGGTGAGATCTGCATTTGTTTACAGGAGGCCGAACGGCAGGCACCTATGTACGGCATGAACACACGTGCTTTCGTTCTCTATTTGTTTATCCACGGATTGCTACATTTGAAGGGATGGGCTCATGGCGTTACTATGGAACGATGCGAACGGAAGCTTGCGACGAAATTTGCCGCAAGCGGGACGCGCATCCCTATTTATGTCACGACGAATCGCAACCGGCATCGACATCGGCACATACCAAGTAAAAATGGTCGTCGTCGAGGAACTCTCCGATAAACACGGCGGGCGGCAATTGCGTATTCTCGGTACGGGCCTTGCCGAATCAAAGGGCCTGCGCCACGGTTATATCGTCAACAAGGAGGAGGTTTCTGCAAGCATTCGGGAGGCAAAACGCCAAGCAGAGTCCGTCGCCCATGTACCGATCCGTGCTGGCTTCCTTGCCATTGGTGGCATTTCACTCGATGAAGCACGCGCAACTGGTTTTACCATCATCTCGCGCGCCGATCAGGAAATAACAACGCTCGACCTTGAGAAAGCGGGGAAAGCTGCCCGCGAAGCAGCGGCACCTGGATTTCTTAATCGGCGCGTGCTCCATAGCATCCCAACCGAATATCGCATTGATGGCGCTAAGGTGCTTGGCGACCCGCTCGGCATGAAAGGCGTTCGTCTTGAGGTTGACTACCTTTTTGTCACTTGCCTTTCTCAGCATGAGGAGGCGCTTGCAGGAGCAGTCGAAGACGTAGATATTGAGATTATCGACCGAATGGCTTCTCCGCTTGCGGGCTCCTATGTACTTCTTGAGGGCGATCAAAAAATGAAAGGTTGTGTGCTCGCGAATATTGGATCAGAAACTGCATCGATCGTTGTCTATGACGAAGGTATCCCCATATCCGTAAAGGTATTTCCTATGGGCTCGAGCAGTATCACAGATGATATAGCTTTAGGACTGCGCATATCACTCGAAGAGGCTGAGCGTGTAAAGATCGGAAAACTCACAGGACAAATGTATCCACGTAAAAAGGTTGATGACTTTGTTCAGAATCGTCTTGTCGCAATGTTCTCACTCATCGATAAACACCTTAAATCACTTGGACGGCATGGCCCCTTACCCGCCGGTATCATCATCTCGGGTGGGGGCGCAGGTACTGGTTCCATCAGTGATATTGCACGAGGATCTTTGAAGCTCCCCGCGCGCCTTGCAGAGCTCCGTATTTCTGCGGATACTAAGATCCGTGACGCAACATGGGCGGTCGCATATGGTCTCGCACTCTGGGGACTCACCGGTGATACAAATGTGCCAAAAAAGAATCTGACCGTCTCCTTCAAAAAGTTTTTTCAGCAATTTTTGCCGTAAATAACAAGCTGCTTCTTTCATATTGTCAATATTTGCATCCCTTGCGGTTCTGTTATGATAGCGAGAACGTACTTATTTAAATTTACAAAATATGTCAAAGCGCATTGAACCAGAAGTCGAGACGTTCGCACGAATCCGTGTAGTTGGTGTAGGAGGTTCGGGTAAAAACGCGATCAACCACATGATTACGTCGAAGGTTCGCGGCGTTGAGTTTATCGCTGTTAATTCAGATGCGCAGGATCTTCACCGTTCGCTTGCAAAACGAAAAATTCATATAGGGAAAAATCTCACACGCGGCCTTGGCACCGGAATGAACCCGGAACTCGGTAAGCGTGCCGCAGAAGAGACTCGGCAGGAAATCCAAGAAGCACTCACGGGAAGCGATATGGTATTTATC
>DAICZX010000067.1 GCA_027310925.1 Candidatus Parcubacteria bacterium | reverse complement strand
AAAATAATTAGTTTATAATCTAAAAAGACACGGCGGACGTAAGTACATTCGTCGTGGGAAGAAGATCATTTAATCTACCGAGGAGGTGGTTGTCATGCGTCAGCTATTTGCCGTAATACTGGTGATGATGATTGGCAGTGTAGTGAACGTCTCTCATGCTGATTCCCATGGAGGGGGGGTGGTTGCGTATTTTGGCCAAACCCGTGTGAATTCATATAAGGACCCGACAAGTACGAGTGCATCGCTCGACATTAAGTTGAGTGTGTCAAAAAAGATTGGGATTTCGTTCATATTTCTCAATGAAGGGAATCCACTTGGTTTTGTAAAAAGGGATGGGATCGCTCCTGTGCTACAGTGGCGGATTCCTTTCACAAGCGCTCACTCCCGTTGGTCGGTAAGTCTTGGGGCAGGCCCCTACGCCTACTGTGCCACTGCGCATAGTTTGTCCACAAACGGAGGATATGTGGACAAGCACGGGATTGGAGTAGTAGTTGTGGCCAGTGTGGCGTACAGGATAAAACACTACACGGTCAATGCGCATTGGATTCGGGTAATGATCCCCAACGATACTGTTATCAATACTCTTAACAATACTGATACGGACGTTCCCGGAGTGGGGATTGGAAAGGTCTGGTGACGGAAGTCATGTGGAAACTTTTGCCAGGCATGGACAGGCACCTTGCGCTATATGCTGCATTCCGGAGCACAATGACGAGAACCACGTCGAACACGAACATGGTTCTCGTCGGACTAGGCTATAGGAGATAGCTGGTTCAAACTCGGCTCAAGTTGAAATCGCACGCTAACAACGTGCGATTTTTTTATGCTCAATAAATGAAGAGTAAGTGGTGTAACGACCGCCATGGACACCAACCAAGCAGGCCGGGAAGGATACGACTGGTAATAGAATAGGAGGTGTTCTATGAGGACGGTTCTGTTGATAATCTGTTGCGTATTTATAGTCATCACCACAACAGATGCAGTGGCCGGTGAGGCGGTTGTCTTGACCGGCCACCGGCCTAAGGGCCGGTGGCTTTGTGTTTGCCTGTTTGACACAGGCGAAGTCGGATTTTCGTAGACGAACCTTTGTGGCACATGACCATGCAATGACCCATTCGAACGGTGCTGGCGAATTGCGCGTTTGTATCTGTGCCTACGTCGGGCGGATAGTAATTTCGGATACGGCGTTGCCTTCAAACGTACACTCCGGCTTCGCCGGAGGTTTCTCCTATAATAAAAATAGGTGATGGATTGCGGTCCATCACCTATTTAGCGCCTCCTATTGCGCTATTGATTAGGTGGAAGTGGAATATTCCCACCTTGGGAAAGGTATCGCGTCGACGGCTGGTCGACACTGTCGGTCGCTTTTGGGAGTGACACACGACCATTCCCATACCAAGGGATTATTTCAATCCCTCCTAGGATACCGTAACGCTGGCCGGCATCCTGTACTTGTCGGGCCACACAATATGATTGTGCGGCTTTCTCACTCGTGCTTTGCCGATATCGACCGGTATTGGTCCCAGCGGCGAAGCCGTATCCAAGTCCGCCGAGCATATACCGAGCAATGTTCGCTCCAGGAAATGCTGCCGCGAAACCTCCTTCACCGATCGCAATGACAAGGGCAGACCATCCACCCTCTTTTACTATCGCCTGCGCCCAACCGGGTAGCTGGGGAAAAAGTTTTTCCTGGCAGTACTTGTCCAGGTACAGCACCTGAGACAGCTCCACATTTGACCACCTCGCCTGTTTCCCGTTTGACTCAGGTACATAAGGAATGTTGCCTGCCTCAGGCACAACGGCATACGTGCCGGAGAATCCATTCCCTTGACGGATTGTCCCGGTGCTCGCGCATGCCCCCAATAATCCGAAGAGGATTAGTAACAGAACGGTTACCACCTGTCTCATAAAGACCTCCTAACTCATAATAGAGGTTGATCAATCTGATCAAACCTACCTGGATTCACAATACTCAATTATCACTGTTTGTCAATACTGCGTTGATACGTTAGGGTGGGGGGATGAGCGCAATCTCCTTTGTGATAGAAAATCGTATGCCACGAAGCGGCGCGCGCGCGGGCAGTATTACTACGCCTCATGGCGTCATTCATACACCGGCCTTTATACCGGTTGGCACTAAGGCGAATGTGAAGGGCGTCCTGCCGAGCGCACTCACGGTACTTGGTGCTGAAGCCGTGCTGGCAAATACCTACCATCTTTACCTGCGACCGGGCGAGAAAATAGTTCAGGATGCCGGTGGCCTCGGAAAGTTCATGGCCTGGCAAGGTCCGACCATGACTGATTCAGGTGGATTCCAAGTTTTTTCGCTCGGCGCAGCTTTTGGAAAGACAATTTCGAAATTTGTAAAATCGGATGTAGCTAATGAAGGAGTTGTCACGGTATACGACGAAGATGTGGCGAGTCAACATGGACAACTCGCCATAATCGACGACGAGGGCGTCTCCTTCACCTCGCATCTCGACGGCTCATTACACCGCTTTACTCCAGAGCGTTCAGTTGAAATTCAGCATGCACTTGGCGCGGACATCTTCTTTGCTTTCGATGAGTGCACATCGCCGAATGAGTTATACGATTACCAACGCGAGGCGATGGAACGTACCCATCGTTGGGCAAACCGTTCACTTAAAGCGCACCAGCAAAACCTCAGTGCGAACAAAAAACAAGCACTCTTTGGTATCGTCCAGGGTGGCCGATATGAGGATCTGCGTCGAGAATCTGCGAAAACGATTGCTGCGCTTGGTTTTGACGGAATCGGCATCGGAGGCTCCTTCTCAAAGGAGGATATGAGGGATGCGCTCGCGGCGGCAGTTAACGAACTTCCTGAGGCGCTACCGCGTCATTTCCTTGGTATTGGTGAACCGGGAGATATTCTCGAGGGCATCGCGAATGGCATGGATCTGTTCGATTGCGTTGCAGCAACACGGATCGGTCGTCACGGTTCAATCTACACCAATCAGGGTGTTATTCACTTGAGAAATGGAAAGTATCGTGATGATTTTTCTCCGCTTGATCCGGAAACCGTTATCCCAGGTACTGAACAGTTTACCCGCGCCTATGTATCGCATTTGGTTCGTGCAGGCGAAACGCTTGGCTCCATCATTGCCTCGATGCACAACGTTGGCTTCATCCTCAATCTCGTCGCTGGCGCGCGGCAGGCAATCCTTAACGGACGTTTCGACAACTATCGGGCAGATTTTGTCCGTACTTATTATGGCTAACTTCAAACTCCATACTCCGTTCCCGCCAGCGGGGGATCAGCCGCAGGCGATAGAAAAACTTGAAGAAGGGCTCAAGCGAGGAATGCGGCACCAGACGCTTTTCGGCGTCACGGGAAGTGGGAAGACATTTACGGTCGCGAATGTCATTGCGAGGAACGATAAACCGACACTTGTCCTCGCACATAATAAAACACTCGCGGCCCAGCTCGCGCAGGAGTACCGCGAGTTCTTTCCAGAAAACGCGGTGCACTACTTCGTTTCGTACTACGATTACTATCAGCCAGAAGCGTACATCGCGCACTCGGACACCTACATTGAAAAAGAGGCAATGATTAATGCGGAGATAGACCGTCTGCGCCATGCGGCAACTCAGGCGCTGCTTACGCGCAAAGACGTCATCATCGTTGCATCGGTCTCCGCCATTTATGGTCTCGGTTCGCCCGAGGAATATGAAAAGGTGCACGTGAAGATCGCAAAGGGTGGTGCTGAGGATCGTGCGGGGCTCATCCGCAAACTCATCGGTATCTACTTTGAGCGAACGAACGCGGACCTGAATCCGGGACAATTGCGCGCCATTGGCAATTCACTCGAGTTCATGCCGGTCAACGAGCGCGTCATATACCGAATCGCGTTCGAAGGCGATGCCATTGCACATATCGATCGACTCGATCCTGTCTCGCGCGCAAAGATTGCGGAACCGAAATCAATTTTCGTCTTTCCAGCGAAGCACTTTGTCACGAGCGAGGACGAGCGTGCTCGCGCAATAGAAGAAATAAAGCTTGAGCTCGACGAGCAACTCGCGAAGTTCAAGCGCGAGGAGAAGTCGCTCGAGGCGGAACGGCTGAAACGGCGTACGCTCCATGACCTCGCACTTATACGAGAACTCGGCTACACGAGCGGCATCGAGAATTATTCCCGCCATTTCGACGGACGCAGAGCAGGGCAGCCGCCGTACACGCTCCTCTCATATTTCCCTCATAAGAAAGATGGCTCAGTAGACTTTCTCACCATCATTGACGAATCTCACGTCACTGTTCCGCAACTGGGCGGCATGTACGCGGGCGACAAATCGCGCAAGGACGTGCTCGTCGAATACGGTTTCCGTCTTCCTTCAGCACGTGATAATCGCCCACTCCGGTTTGAAGAATTTGAGGAACGTGTTGGGCAAGTTATATACACGAGCGCAACACCGGGACCTTATGAGCGTGAACATTCTGAACAGATTGTCGAACAAATTATTCGCCCGACTGGGCTCATTGATCCCGACCTCACCGTACGTGCGGTAAGTGGGACGGGGGACTACAAAGGACAAATTGCCGATTTCATTAATGAAGCGGAGACAGTTATTAAACGTGGCGGTCGCGTGCTTGCGACAACCCTCACCAAACAAATGGCCGAGGATCTTTCCACGTTTCTACGCGAGCGTGGCATGAAGGCCGAGTATCTTCATTCGGACGTGAAGACAATTGATCGCATCGATATCCTAACTAACTTCCGTAAGGGTGTGTTCGATATCCTTGTTGGAGTCAACCTTCTGCGCGAGGGCCTTGATCTTCCTGAAGTCGAGCTTGTGGGTATTCTAGACGCTGACAAGGAGGGGTTTTTACGCAGTGAAACCTCACTTATCCAGACTATAGGACGTGCTGCACGGAACGTTCTTGGTCGCGTCATCCTTTACGCCGATGTCATGACGGGTTCGCTTGAACGTGCCATTGGCGAGACTAATCGGCGTCAGACGAGACAGCTCGCATATAACGAAACGCACGGCATTACACCGACGACCATCAAGAAACAAATCCATGACATTGCGGATTCAATGCGTACGGAACATCAACGGACCATCGACGAACTGCTCGTGCTTGATACGCTTGCGTATAAGGATGATCCAGCTGCATTTATAAAACAAAAACGTGTTGATATGGCGGATGCGGTTGAACAACTTGATTTCGAGACGGCGGCACTTATTCGTGACGAAATCTATAAGCTCGAGGGTAGTGAACCAAGAAAGAAGTCTCGCAAACGTAAAGCACTTTCAGGTTCGTAAAAGAACATATCAACCTTTAGGCCAGATCCTATAGCAGATACATAGGGAGAATGATATATTCATACCGTACCTGCCCCACCATGGGTAGGAATTCTGCATGGCGAAAAACACTAAAAAAGAAGAACACGAACACCGGCATGGAAGCGACTGGCTCATGGTACGTGGTGCTCGTACGCATAACCTGAAAAACATTTCGGTCAAGATGCCTCGTGGTGCAATGACAGTCATCACAGGTCTTTCGGGGAGTGGAAAATCCTCACTCGCTTTCGACACCATTTTTGCCGAAGGCCAACGGCGTTACATCGAGTCACTTTCAGCGTATGCGCGACAATTTCTTAATCAAATGGCAAAGCCAGACATTGACGAAATATCAGGACTCTCACCGGCTATATCCATAGATCAGAAAAGCCGTTCTAATAATCCACGCTCGACAGTAGCAACGGTTACCGAAATTTATGATTACCTGCGCGTTCTTTATGCACGTGCAGGGCAACCTTACTGCATTCATCACGACGTGCCTATAGTACGGCTTTCAAAGGAAGAGATGATTAAGATGGTGCTCTCACGGGTAGACGCAAAACGGGCTGATACGAGTACGAATATTATGGGGGTTGCAGTAGACAAGAGCGCGGTAACCATTTTGAGCCCGGTTGTCGTTGGTAGAAAGGGCGAGTATTATCAGTTGCTCTATGATCTCCTCAATAAAGGATATGAAAAGGTCATCATCGACGGGAAACCAAAGTCGCTTCGTGAGAAGATAGAACTTGATCGAAATAAACATCACAGCATCGACGCGGTCGTTGACCGCATATTTACTTCAGAGTTTATACGGACAATCGAGGGTGCGCGGGAGCGGCTCTCAGAAGCGCTCGAACTTGCACTTAAAGAATCCAATGGTCTTGTGAAGATCCAGCACGCTGATGGAACGTCAGAGACCCTCTCATCAAAGTTTATTTGTCCAGATGACGGCGCATCTTTCCCTGAGGTAGAGCCGCGCCTGTTTTCTTTTAATTCGCCGTATGGTGCATGCCCCGCTTGCCACGGCCTTGGAACAGAATCCCTTTTTTCTGAGGAACGATGTCCAGTATGCGAAGGGAAGCGACTTCGCCCAGAAGCGTTGCGCGTGTACTTGAAAGGGAAGGGAAACAAAACGTTAGGGAAAAATATTGTCGATTTTACCGGGTTATCGATTAGGGAAGCGAAGGAGTTTGTCGATACAATCGAGCTTTCAGATATGCGGAAAGATATAGCGACACCTATCTTGAAAGAAATAGATAATCGTCTCACCTTTATGCTGAACGTCGGTCTCGACTATCTTACATTGAACCGTTCGGCAGCGACCCTTTCTGGTGGCGAGAGTCAGCGCATTCGACTAGCTTCACAACTCGGTAGTGGCCTTACGGGTGCGCTCTACGTGCTCGACGAACCCACTATCGGTCTGCATCAGCGTGACAATGACCGTCTCATTAACACACTCCTGACCTTGAAAGAGCTCGGGAACACGATTCTCGTCGTCGAACATGATGAGGAGACCATTTTCTCTTACGATTACATCGTGGATATCGGCCCTGGTGCGGGGAAACACGGCGGTATGGTTGTTGCTTCCGGTTGGCTTGATGACCTGTTAACTGCAGAGAAAAATGAAAGCGGCTCGTCGACACTCGCGTACTTACGAGGGGAACAAGAGATTCCGCTACCAAAAGCCCGTCGCACGAGTGAAAAGGGTTCATTGAAAGTGCGTGGAGCGACATTGCACAATATAAAAAATCAGAATATTGATGTGCCACTTGGGAAACTGGTCTGCATTACCGGTGTTTCTGGAAGCGGCAAATCGACGTTTCTCTATGAGATCTTGCACCGCAATATCGCAGCTCGTTTTGCACGTCGTGAGGCGAGACTCGAGCACGTGGCGTCTTTGACTGGTACCGAATACGTTAGTCGCGCAGTGCTCATCGATCAATCACCGATCGGGCGTACTCCGCGTTCCAATCCGGCGACCTACACCGGCGCTTTCACTCACATACGTGATCTTTTTGCGGCTACTGCTGAGGCGCGTGCCCGTGGATGGCGACCAGGCCGTTTCTCTTTTAATGTTCCAGGTGGACGTTGCGAAGCTTGTCAAGGGAATGGTTCTCTCGCAGTAGAGATGCATTTTTTACCAACGGTATATGTAACCTGTGACGTGTGCGAAGGAAAACGTTTTATGAGAGAAACACTCGAGGTCACTTATCGCGGCAAAAATATTCATGAAGTGCTCGGTATGACCATTGAGGAGGCGGAAAAGTTTTTCGGAGATATTCCCGCGATCGCCGAGCGTCTTGCGAGTCTCAATGCAACAGGACTCGAATATCTTACGCTCGGACAGAGTGCGACCACTCTATCGGGTGGGGAAGCACAGCGTGTAAAAATCGCGAGCGAGCTACATCGTCCCATCGTAATGAAGACCATTTATCTTCTCGATGAACCGACGGTCGGCCTTCATTACGAAGACGTACGGAAACTCATTGAGATTCTTCAGGAACTTGTGCGGCGTGGCAATACTGTCGTCGTCATCGAACACAACCTTGATGTCATTAAGAGTGCCGATTATCTTATCGACTTCGGGCCCGAGGGTGGACAGGGTGGTGGTACCGTAGTTGCGAGGGGTACGCCGGAAGAGGTGGCAGAAACCTCTGGTTCATACACGGGTGTCTACTTAGCAAAGACCCTAAAACGTCATGCAGTTAAACGAACTCGCTAAATTCAACCTACCGGATATTCCAGGAGTTTATTTATTTAAGCGAGGACGAAAAGTCTTATACGTTGGTAAGGCAACATCGCTTCGTGATCGTGTTCGGTCATACTTTGATGATGGTCTTATCGCAACGCGGGGGCCACGCATTGTTGATATGGTAACGAAGGCAGATCGACTTACTTATGAAACAACCCCAACAGTGCTTGAAGCTTTAGTACGTGAAGCCGCGCTTATTAAGCGGTATCATCCACTCGCAAACATTGAAGGGAAAGATGACTCAACGTTTCTTTACGCATGCATTACGCAAGAAGCGATTCCACGTGTGCTGATACTAAGAGGGAAAGATATAAACTTTAAGACGAAACACACACACAACGGACAGAAACTGAAAGCACTGTATGGACCGTTTCCTTCCTTCACACAATTGCGCGAAGGTCTACGCATTATTCGACGTATCTTCCCATTTTTTGATACAGAAAAGCCAGTTATTGCACATGGCAAACATCACCGAGCGAAGTTAGAATTTAATAGGCAGATCGGACAGTATCCTCATACTTTTAATGCAAAAGAATATCGTCATACAATGCGTCAAGTCGCACTCCTTCTTTCTGGTCGCGGGAAAGAATTGCGAATGATGCTTAAAAAAGAAATGCAGATAGCGGCAAAAGATGAACGTTTTGAAGAAGCGGCCGAAGCACGTAAAGCTCTCTCCGCACTCAATCATGTACAGGATGTTTCCCTTATCAGGGATGAAAGGCTTGTAGAATCAGCGAAAGGTATTATACGCATAGAAGCCTACGATACCGCGCATCTTGCTGGCACGAATGCCATCGGTGTCATGGTAGTTGTTGAAAATAATACACCGATTAAGAAAGACTATAGGGCATTTCATATCCGTGGCGTTCAAAAGAATGATGATATCGCGTCGCTGAGGGAGATTCTCTCACGACGTCTCAAACATTTGGAATGGCCCTTGCCCAAAGCAATAGTGGTGGATGGTGGTTTGGTTCAAAAAAGGACCGCAGAGACAGTTCTTGCTGAGGCCGGTGTCGTTGTTCCTGTTGTTGCAGTCGTGAAAGATGAGCGCCATCGTCCTCGTGAGGTTATTGGTGCACACCGTGCCGGTGTTACCGAGGTTAGTGTCGTGCTCGCCAATAGCGAATCTCATCGTTTCTCTCTTGCACGACACCGGCGCGCGCGAAGTAAAAACTTACATAAGGCCTGATATACTTTACTCATGCAAACTATTGTCGGAGTGTTGCGAGGCGGACCTTCGCGTGAGCATGAGATTTCGCTAAAGTCGGGTGCCGCGATTCTCAAGAATCTTCCAGAAAGTCGTTTCGCAGCGCACGATGTCTATATCGACAAAAGTGGACAATGGTATGAACGCGGCCGTCCGACTACACCCGATCGCACACTTCGACAACTTGACGTCGTTCTCATTGGCTTGCACGGTGAGTATGGTGAGGATGGCGAGATTCAGAGACTCCTCGAGCGTTTTGGAGTCCGATATGCGGGTGCAGACTCTTTTGGCTCCTATCTCGCGATGCACAAACTTATGGCGAAGATGCGCGCAAAAGAAGCAGGACTGCTTACGCCGGAATTCCGCCATGTTGAGCGAGCTACGGACAGTGAGAGGGTAGCGCACGATATCATTCGCACATTCCACCAACCGGTTGTCGTAAAGCCAGTTGGTTGGGGTTCTTCCATTGGAGTCTCTATTGTGGGTGGATATGCGCCAGTTCTCACGGCCATCGAACGGCTTTTCACCGAAGGCGCGCTGAGCGTTCTTATTGAGGAACATATTCGCGGAAGAGAAGCGTCTACGGGTGTCGTCGAGGATTTGCGTGGTGAGCCGCTTTATGCTCTTCCTCCAGTTGAAATCATCACGTCTGATGGAGATTTCTTTTCGTACGACGCGAAATACTCTGACGGATCGCGCAAGGCCTGTCCCGGCAATTTCTCCCGCGTCACTACCGAGGATCTTCAAAGGGCGGCCAAGGTGATGCATCGTGCACTTGGCTTACGCCACTATTCACGAAGTGACTTCATAGTCGCATCGAGGGGCATTTATTATCTTGAAACCAACACGCTTCCCGGGCTCACGACAGAATCGCTTTTGCCGAAATCTCTCGCCGCTGTCGGCATTCCGTTTCCTGTTTTCCTTTCGCACTTGGTCAACCTAGCACTTAAGAGGTGAGACATGAGTAAGAAGATCGACATACTACAAGATAGATGTGCTTCTGATAAATTGATGGGAAGGCGAAATACAACGAAATGGTGAGATAGGGGAAATCGCGTGAATTAATTCTACTCATGCAGAATGAGATACGGTTAGGTTCATGCTTTTCAGCTTGAGGTACGCCCTCGACTCATGAATGAAGGCCTGATAGATTGAAATCAGAGGAATCAAGGGCCCGTAGCTCAATTGGTAGAGCGCCTCATTTGCAATGAGGAGGTAACCGGTTCGAAACCGGTCGGGTCCACTGAATATCTTTTAATCTTGCTTGGCACGAAAGCTTTTTGATATAATTGAAATTATGAGGAAAGGTGGAAACACACTTTGGCTCGTATCGCTCCTAGTGCTCGTTGCGGTTGTTGGAGGTCTCATGTATGAGAACCAGGAGGTCATATATCTCGCACACTCAATGGCGACACTTCAGGCCGCCGTCTATGAACTTGCGAACACAGCGAGTTCTACGGCTGCGAGTACTGCCGCAAATATTGCCGAACTTTCGCGTCGCGGCCAGATTTCACAAGGGTCTGAAAGTCAGGCACTTCAGGATGCCGTTGCGAAAGTAACACCAGCGGTTGTTTCCATCGTCGAAAGTAAGGCGGTGCCGAAACTCCAGGTAACATATCAGAATCCTTTCGGTAATGATCCCTTCTTTCAAGGTTTCGGCGTGCAGGTTCCCGTTTATCGGCAAGTTGGCACAACTACCCAGAAAGTCTCTGCAGGAACCGGTTTTATTGTACGAAGTAATGGATACATCATAACCAATAAACATGTTGTCCCGGACGCAAGTGCGACGTATACGGTATTGTTGGCGAATGGTACACAGAAAATAGGCACGGTTATCTGGCGTTCACCAAGCGAGGATCTTGCGATCGTAAAAATTTCTGGAAGTGGTTACCCAACCATTACGCTCGGTGATTCATCCACGCTCCGGCTCGCACAGACAGTTTTTGCGGTTGGGAATGCGCTTGGTCAATATAACAATTCTGTTTCCGTTGGCGTCATTTCTGGACTTAACAGAAATATAATCGCCTCGAACGATCAAGGCGGTACTGAAACCCTAACCGGGGTGATTCAAACCGATGCCGCTATCAATCCGGGAAACTCCGGTGGACCTCTTGTCTCCCTCTCAGGAAAGGTAGTTGGTATTAACGTCGCGATGGTCCAAGGTTCAGAAAATATTGGTTTCGCGCTTCCGATTCGAGAAGCAGAAAACGTGCTCGCCCAACTTAGAATATGAAACCGTTATAGGAGGAGAGCTTCAAAAGCTATGCGTGCTTTGCGATGCCACACACCTTGTTCATAAGGTGTGTGGCGGTATGCCAACAATACGGTACCATATATGTGCATATCCAATCGTATGACAAACATTGTTGAACAGGATATAAAAATATCAAAAAATGAAGTGACCTGCGAAAATGGTACGATCGTTTATCGGTTAATAGTACCAATCGATGACCAAGAGGCAGAGCGAATTGATGCCATAGGAAGGTCGTTCTTGGATCGTAAGGAGGCCGACCGTGTTCTGATAGACATTCGTCGCTCAAGTAGTTTTTCCTCAGCAGCGCGCAAACGATGGGCAAACTTTCTTCGGCATCCGGGAATCGTGAGGACTGCCATTTTCGGTGGGAGTACGTTTGTGCGGACACTCGCGGTATTTGTAATTGGGGCGTCGCAGATGAAAAATGTAAAGTTCTTCGCAACGGAGCGTGAAGCACTCGAATGGCTTCATAGTTCTTAAAAACAAGAGTCGTTTTTATTATATAAACCGTCTTATCATGAAACAACTTACCTGTAGAGATATTGGTGTCGACTGTGATGTTAAATTCGTCGGCGAAACCGAAGAGGAAATAATGGCGCAAGCTGCTGCACATGCTGCTAGTGAACACAATCTCCCTACGATTCCTCCCGGCATAGAACAGAAGTGTCGAGCGGCAATCAAGGAAATTCCTGAGGGATCGGTATAAATGGCTCAGTCTATCCTTAGCGGTGTTCTCTCCTTCGTTGCTGAAGGAGTCATCGTATGTACCTCGGATGGGACAATTACACTTGTCAATCCGCACGCCAGTCTACTTCTTGATTACACGAGCGATGAACTTACCGGAAAACATGTGGATGACATGTTGGCGCTCACGTTCGATTCCAGTCCGCTCAAGCCAAAGGAACGTATAACTTACGTACTTTTTACTGCAGAGAAAGTGTTCACTGTTCCGCGCGATAAGGTTGCATATCTCACCTCACGCTCAGGAAGGAAATTTCCAGTATTTATTTCCGCACGTTCATTTCCGGTCGAGGGCAATATGGTTGGTGTGCTCGTATTTCGGGATATTACAAATGAGAAGGAACTTGAAAAGTATAAAAATAATACGGCAAGACGACTTTCGGAACTTACCCCTTTTCTGCAACGCGCCGCAACTGGAGATTTCTCTATTATACCGGAAATACCGTACCAAGAGGACGAGTTCACGGAACTTCTTGTCGGCCTTCGCCTCATGACAGAAGACTTGCATGAAGCAAAACGGATTACCGAAGAATATTCGGGGCGACTTGAAAAGCAGGTCGAAGAGAAAACTCAGGAGATTGTTCAGGCGAGAATCCATACCGAGACGATTATTGAGAATCTCACCGACGGTCTTCTCGAATACGACGATGAATTTACCCTGCTTCGCATAAATCGTGCTGCTGAAACGTTGTTAGGGGTCGATCGCGAGGAAGTAGTGGGGAAAGAAATCCTTCCAAAGGATACGGATAAAAAACATTGGCAGTCGATCATCAATGTCTTGCATCCTGCGCTTTCGTCCACAGCGAGGAAAGTGAAATACCCAATGACAAGGTTTAACGCCGAAGTGAGTGAAATCACGGTTCAATATCCACTTGAGCGCGAGCTGCAGATTATTACTGTGCCAATTACCGAAAGAACAACGGGAAAACAGCAAGGGTTCATAAAGATCGTGCGCGATATTACGCGCGAAAAGAGTATCTCAAGGAGTAAGAGCGAATTCATTTCGATCGCAGCCCATCAACTGCGCACACCACTTTCAGCGATTAAATGGACTCTTCACATGGTTCTCAACGACAATGATGGACCACTCAACGCGGCGCAACGCGAGCTCCTCCACAATGGTTATGAAACTAATGAGAAAATGATTCAGCTGGTTAATGATCTTCTCAACGTGGCGCGCATCGAGGAAGGGCG
This sequence comes from Candidatus Parcubacteria bacterium, assembly GCA_027310925.1. GTDB lineage: Bacteria > Patescibacteriota > Minisyncoccia > Phycocordibacterales > Phycocordibacteraceae > C7867-001. The sequence goes on along the minus strand of DAICZX010000067.1, from coordinate 4,305 downwards.
GTTCGGTTATGATTTCAAAAAAGGCGATATCATGAGTGTCATTCAAAACGTCATCGAGTTTGTAAAAGTACCGGCGCGTGAGAGAGGTATAGAGATTGAGATGACCTCCTCGAAGGAGGGGCTGCCACTTTTTATCTTTGACACAGATAAGGTGACACTTGCACTCGAAAACTTAGTTGATAATGCAGTTAAATATACATTGGCCGGAGGGAAAGTTTCTTTAGATGCCAGTACTCGAGATGAGTATCTTGAAATAAAGGTACAGGACACAGGCATTGGTATTCCTCAGAAACAAATCAATATGCTCTTCACCAAATTTTTTCGTGCTGACAATGCCTTGCACATGCAAACAAGCGGTTCTGGACTGGGACTTTATCTCGCCAAGAATATAGCAATGCGGCATGGAGGTTCACTTCGGGTTGAATCGAAGGAAGGCGCCGGATCAGTATTTTTTTTCAGACTTCCCCTGCAAGCGGAACGTATCCCGAAAGGTGATATTTCGCTCGATGAGATGTAAGACGTAATTTCCATCCACACCCGCCGGTGGCGGTCCAGGGATATTCGTACTACACTAACGATATACACTATGAGTCAAATTTTGATTGTCGAAGACGATGCCGTTTTACGAGATGTGCTGTTGAAAAAACTTTCCAAGAGCGGTTACTCTGTTGAAAAGGCTGAAGATGGGGAGGTGGCACTTGAAAAGCTGCGAGCCGGCCTAAAACCTGATCTCATTCTTCTGGATATTCTTATGCCTAAAAAAAATGGCATGGAGGTAATGGAGGAGATGAATGCAGATCCCGTTCTCAAGGATATCCCCATCATAATTATTTCAAATTCTGGACAGCCGGTTGAAATTGAACGTGCGAAAAAGCGCGGGGCAAAAGATTTCCTTATCAAAGCTATTTTTGATCCCGCAGAAGTGCTTGAAAAAATTAGAGCGCTCCTGCAGAAGAGAGAGAGGCGGGTGCTGGTTATTGAAGATGATAAATTTCTGCGCGAGCTTTTTATTCGCAAGCTCTTTTCTAGTGGGTTCGCGGTGAAAAATGCCATTGACGCGAAAGGTGCTTTCGAGTGTCTCGAAAATTGGAAGCCTGATATCATTCTTCTTGACCTCATCCTTCCTGACGTTGATGGTTTTGAAATTCTTGCGCGGCTTAAGAAAGATGAACGCTTTACGAAAATTCCTGTCATAATACTCTCCAACTTGGGCGAACAAAAAGACATTGACCGCGCGATGAGTCTTGGTGCACAGGAGTACATGATCAAAGTTAACTTCAATCTCGAAGAAATCGTAGAGCACGTACAAAGAATACTCGACACTATCCAGTCCCCAGAAATTAATCACGAATAGCTTCCTTGCGTCATTTAGAAATTTTCTCGATCACATATCGATTTCGTTCATTTGTTATTTGCCGAATAAAACTGCAATCTTAAATTCTTAACATCTTACGCACGAGACATAATATTATGCCAGTTAAAATTCAGTTTTGTCGCGTTCGGGCCGCCGGGAATCGAACCCGGTCTACACGCACCCGAAGCGTGCGTACTACCGGCATACTCCGGCCCGTTATCTTTAACGGTACCGTAGGATATCGTAGGAAGCAACGGAGAGCAGTAGTCTTGGTTACATTTGAGACAAGGTATGGCAGCACTCTCATGAAGATAGAGAAACAACAATAATCCAAGAAAACCTCTCAGAGAGAAGAGTTCTCGCCTCTACTTTCGGAATCCAAAAGTGTGCGCTCTGCAGGATTCGAACCTGCGACCTTTCGCGTGTGAGGCGAACGCTCTAACCAACTGAGCTAAGAGCGCATTTTTGAAGGATATCAAAGATACGAAGGAAACTCTATGTATTGTATCGGGCCGCCGGGAATCGAACCCGGTCTACATCCACCCCATGGACGCGTACTACCAGCATACTCCGGCCCGCCATCTTCGCACTATAGCGCACTCATGTTAGAATCGCTTGCACACGGGCCCTTAGCTCAGTTGGTAGAGCGCGTCATTCGCATTGACGAGGCCAGCGGTTCGAATCCGCTAGGGTCCACCCCACCTTGAGCAACTTGGTAAATGGAAGTACAGTGAAATGTCGGGGCCTATAGTTCAGCGGTAGAATGCGTCCATGGCATGGACGAGGTCGGGGTTCGACTCCCCGTAGGTCCACTACAGGGGAATTGCCAGTTTGAAACGTCTGGTTTAACGAGAATATACAACCCATTTGAGGAGTTCCAAAACCAGTCTCCCGAGCATAGGGAATTCCACTAGGGAAGGAAGCAGTCGACTTTAACGGAAGTATTCAGTTCTCAGTTATCACCACGCGGTTATTGTGAGCCCATATTAATTGTGGGACAATAAAAACCATGATTGAATTCGTTGGGCTTATTTTGTTCGCCGTGCTCTTTATATCTAATAGATCTCTCGGAAATCGCGTCCAAGTTCTCGAAGCGAAGATAAAGAACGGCACTCCTGAGGTTAGCGGTGTGCCAACGTATGTTCCCGGTTCCTCACCATCTTCTGCGACTGCACCGGCCGTGGTGGCTGGTGGAACGGAAGAGAATATAGTCAATCAAGTACCAAGATCTCCAGCCGTAACATATGCGGCCACTCGATTGAGAGAGCCGGATACTGCGGACCAGTTTGCGACGTGGTTGAAGGAGGATTGGCTTATGAAGCTTGGTGTATTCATTTTTATCCTCGGATTGGGGTGGTTCGTCTCGTATGCTTTCGCCAATAATTGGATAGGTCCTGTTGGCCGTATCTCGCTTGGCATAATCGCTGGTGCGCTCGTGATGGCGTTTGCTTTCTGGAGGATGGCCCGTTTTCCTCAGCAGGGAGGGGTTTTTATGGCACTCGGAGCCGGGATGGTGGTACTTTCTATCTTTGCCGGAAGGTCAGTGTATGGTTTTTTCGATCCTGTTTCGGCGATTATGTTCGACTTCATCGTCGCCGCCTTCGTCTCATTCGTCAGCTATAAGTTTAGTTTGCGTTCTCTCGTGCTCTTTGCCCAGGTTCTTGCTTTCATCGCTCCTGTACTTGTCGCGGGGAAGACTGATTCGGTTTTCCTTTTCTCGTATTTGCTCGTCATATCGCTCGCCACCCTTTTCCTCGGTGGGCTTATGGCATGGCGCGGGCTCATCCTTTCAAGTCTCGTATTTGTGGGACTCTATAGTTTTCCGTACGTCCTCGCTGCTTCATATGGCAATTTGTATAGCGGTCCCAGACACATAGCCGACGCACCAATCATTCTCAATTTCGCGTACGTGTTTGCAATACTCTATCTTCTTTCCGGCATGTTTGCAGTGATGCGACAAAGAGTCCAGGAAGTAAAGGGTGAGATCGTGCTAGCGCTTCTGAACGGAGTTTTTCTTTTCCTCTGGATTTATAACGTAGCAGGACAGGAGTGGAAGACGCTTCTTTTTGCGGCATGGGCAATAGTCTTCGGCATAGGTTCCTTTATTGCTTTTCGTCTCAGCTCAAAGCCCGATTCCTTATATGCGTATGGCTCGGTAGCAATTGCCTTTATTGCGGCGGCCACCACTAACCAATTGCACGGTGCTGCGCTGACAATATCCCTCACTGTCGAAGTGAGTTTGCTCGTCATGGTTGTTTTGGCGTTGACTAAGAATGTGAAAGCTGCAACTTCAGTCTCGCTTCTTTTTATCGCACCAGTAGCCCTATCTCTGGGAAACATGTCGCAATATCTGGTATCTACCGATCTCATCACCAAAGATACTTTCGTCCTCCTTGTCTTGGCTCTCTCACTTATTATTGCGGGTCGCGTCATCCACACTGCTGAAAAAGAAAATCAGGCAGTAGGGAGTGACAATACGTCGGTCGTACTTGTCGTCCTCGGTACCGTCTATATCTGGTTTACTATCTGGTGCTTCTTGCATATTTTGATGCCGTTTGCGCAAGATATGGCAACTTTCTCGGCGCTTACGGTCTACACCATCGTTGGGCTCTGGGCATACTTCGTCGGGCTCTTGAAAGGTAATGCCGTGTGGAAGATATATGGTTCGGCGCTCGTCGTTTTTGTTATCGCGCGATTACTATTCATCGACGTCTGGGCTATGGCGCTCTCGGAGAGAATAATAACTTTCTTCGTCATTGGCATATTGCTCATGAGCACCGCATTTTTGACAAAGCGTAAATCGACAGTTGTGTGAAAGTTTCGCTAGTGTCCCAGTAGGCTGTGTCTTGAGAAACGTAAGAGTATCATTTCTAATCCATTCTCTTTCTTCAGTGGTCTCCATATGCTTTAAGTTCAAACTACTATTTTAGTAGTAGTTTGAAATACTAGGT
>DAICZX010000050.1 GCA_027310925.1 Candidatus Parcubacteria bacterium | reverse complement strand
TCCGACGATCGCATGGGATGACAATGGCAATATCGGCAAGCGTTACCGACGCCAAGACGAGATTGGTACACCCTTCTGTATCACGGTCGATTTCTACACACTCGGCGAAAAGTCAGGGCTCAAGGATACCGTTACCTTGCGACAGCGTGACACGGGTGCTCAAGAACGATTCAGTGTTTCTGAGATTATTGAGCGCATCCGTCTCGCGATTCAATAGCAAGGAATGTGTTAGGATGCCCGTATGGGTAAAGAAATTCGCGTCTCTATCACTCCTGGTGTCATTTTTACTACGCTGCTTGTTATCACGGGCGCTTATGTTTTTTGGCTTTTGCGCGACCTCGTACTTCTTGTTTTGACAGCCATTATTATTGCTTCAGCCATTGAGCCTGGAGTCGCATTTTTCATTCGACGAGGCATTCCACGCTTCATATCAGCGCTTCTGGTGTATGTGCTTGTTTTTGGTGCGATTTTCTCAATCCTTTACTTCTTCTTTCCACCAATCGTTGCGGATACAGCCGGTTTTCTTTCTGAAATGCCAAAATATCTCAACACGATCAATCTCACCACCCCATTCACGAGTGTTAATTCAGCTAACCCTGTCAGCGGCTCTCAGGGAACTCAATCATTCATAAAAACTCTCCTTTCGTTTCAGTCTGTTTTTTCTGCCACCTCTGGCGGCGTGTTGCAGCTCATCGTTACGTTCTTTGGCGGCATATTCTCGTTACTGCTAGTAATTGTACTCTCTTTCTATTTTGCGCTTCAAGATACTGGGATCGATGACTTTCTCCACTTAGTGGTTCCAATAGCGCATGAGGCGTATTCCGTTGACTTGTGGAGGCGTTCACAGAAGAAAATAGGGCTCTGGATGCAAGGGCAGATACTTCTTTCTGTTATCGTTGGCATACTCGTGTACCTCGGACTTCTCATAATCGGGATCCCGTACGCACTCCTTCTTGCTGTTTTCACCGCAATAGCAGAAATCATCCCAGTATTCGGCTCCTTAATAGCTGGAACGGTTGCGGTTATCGTCGCGTATTCTACCGGCGGCGTCCCGCTTGCATTCATAGTTGCGGGCTTATATGTCGTCGTAAATCAATTTGAGTCAAATCTCATTTATCCGCTTATCGTTAAGAAAATTGTCGGTATCCCGCCCCTCCTGGTTATTGTGGCACTTATTGCGGGTTATACGCTCGCTGGCTTTCTCGGAGTAGTGCTTTCGGTACCGGTTGCGGCAGTTATGCTCGAATTCATTACGGATTTCGACAAGCGAAAGCGTCGACAGGCGCACTCATAAATGTCTCCATGAGTGCGCGTTACCTTACCACCACGCTGCCGTATGTGAATGCAAACCCGCATCTTGGGCATGCGTTTGAATTCGTGCAGGCAGATTTTTTCGCTCGCACATTGCGCATGGAGGGTCTTGAGGTATTTCTCAATATAGGCACCGATGAGCATGGTGCAAAAATATACGAAAAAGCCAAGGAAGTAGGACAGGATCCACAAGTATACGTTGATCAGTACGCGGCACGTTTCCGTACATTTGCGAACACTTTAGGTATTTCATACGATTCTTTTACCCGCACAACAAGTGAGACACATAAAAAGGCGGCACAAGAATTTTGGAATCGCTGCAAAGCAGCCGGTGACATTTATAAGGCTGTCTATGAGGTAAGGTATTGTGTCGGCTGTGAACTTGAAAAAACTGACTCAGAACTTGTTGATGGCCATTGCGTACTTCACCCGAACCTTGAAATAGAGATACGTGGAGAGGAGAATTATTATTTCCGAGCTTCTCGATATGGAGCTGCGATTTTGCAGTTGTATGAGAATGTACCAGACTTCCTTGTCCCGGTGGAACGGAAAAACGAGATGACGGCACTTATGTCTCGCGAACTTAAGGATTTCAGCATTTCGCGTATTAAATTAAAAATGCCGTGGGGCATCCCGGTGCCTGGCGATGACGAGCATGTCATGTATGTCTGGTTTGACGCGCTTGTGAACTATATTTCTGCCATTGGATGGCCCGATGATGAAAAGACGTTCAAGAAGTGGTGGCCAGTCACACAGTTTGCCGGGAAGGATCAGGTGCGTCAACAGGCGCTCATGTGGCAGTCGATGCTACTCTCGGCAAAACTCGCGCCCTCAAGGCAGATATTCATCCATGGTTTTATCACTTCAGGCGGGCAAAAAATGAGTAAGTCTCTCGGCAACGTCATCGATCCGCTTATGCTTGTCGAACGCTATGGTGTTGAGGCATTGCGCTATGTACTTTTACGGCATATAAGCCCAGTCGAAGACTCCGACCTCACTGAAACGGTGATTCGTGAGCACTATACAGCACACCTTACCAACGGCCTCGGCAACCTAGTGGCGCGTGTTATGAAGCTCGCCGAAGAATATCTACCACGCCCAGTTGTTCTTACGGATAGGGATGAAAAGATTGACCCCATGTTTTTAAATAATGTTGAAGCGTTTCGTTTTAATGAAGCGATGGGTTTCATTTTTGAGAAAGTTACAGCCGCGGATGTCTTTATGACGGAGCGTGTACCGTACAAAAATATAAAGAGTGGTAATACTACGGAACAGGAGACTGCACGTAAGGACATCGAGTTGTTGGTACGACAACTCGTCAATATAGCCGCGCATCTTGTCCCATCGATGCCACACACTGCAGCGACTATACTCGCCGCAGTGCGTACCAACAAAAAGCCCAACAACTTATTCCCGCGTTTATGAATGTCAGATACATTGACGCGCACTGCCACATTCAATTCGATGAATATGATACGGATCGGGCAGAGGTACTCGGGCGTATGGAGGCGGAAGGTGTTGTGGGGATCGTCGTTGGTGTCGATCTTGCCTCATCGAAGGGGGCATTCTCGTTCGCCTTGGAACACGATTTTCTTTATGCTGCCGTTGGGTTACATCCGAATCGTGTAACAGGAGAATCGTTTGATGAGGCTGCGTATAGGGTACTTGCAGCGCATCAGAAGGTTGTCGCGATAGGAGAGTGCGGGCTAGATTACTTTCGTCCGAAAGAGGTGACCGAAGAGGTGAAGCGTATGCAGAAAGAGGTGCTACAGAGACACTTCGAGCTTGCCGCTGCTATCGATAAACCGCTTATTATCCACGCACGACCGAGTAAAGGTACGCAAGATGCGTATCAGGATTTGATCCCTCTCTTGAAGGAGGCAAAGATTGGTCACCCAAATTTACGTGGTGACATACACTTCTTTGTTGGTGGTATGCAAGAAGCTGAAGCATTTTTCGCACTCGATTTTAGCGTTTCCTTCACGGCAGTTGTTACTTTTGCTCGTGACTACGACGCTGTTATATGCAGGATACCACTTGCAAATATTCTTTCGGAAACCGATGCTCCTTACATTGCACCCATTTCGCATCGTGGGAAACGTAATGACCCACTCGCGGTTATGGAGGTTGTAAACCAAATCGCCCTTATTCGAGGCGAAGATTCCGAGACCGTCCGTACAACACTTCTAGCAAATGCGCGGCATCTGTTTTCGCTTTCTTAAGCATTAAGAAAAAAGGGACGTGTTGGGCGAATCCCTCTGAGGAGGAGGCCTCTCATTTATCGTTTTAAAAACCGTGTCGAAAAGAGTTTTTTGCCTATTACTCTCAGTAAGGCGCAAGATTTTGGGAAAAATAAAAGGTGCTACCGAGGAAGTAGCACCCTATGCAAGAACAGATCACTAAACAGGCTTGATCTCGAATTTGCATCCAAATATAGGTAGGAAGTTATTGGTAAGGCGTGGACAAATCGGTTTTCCATACAACCGGGGTTCTATGGGGATGTGTTCCACGCAGAGATATTCTCTGGAATTTATCCACAACCCAATGGTTTTTAGAATTGCCGATTCCCATGCCGTGCCGAATAAGTGCATTTGAACCATGCCTAGACCAGGGATGGTTATGCTTACCGGCCGATATGTGGAGTTGTATCGCGGCTTAGCTCTTCGTTGGGAAATTCGATACGTTGGCATAAATCGCTCCGCAACTGTCGCCTCGTACATTGGTGTGCGCAAGTAAGTGCGTAGCCCTGCGTTAACAAATACCGGTTCCGATGCTGGTTTTCGTCGCTCGCGTATATTGGCAAAGACCGAATAAATAAATCCATCTCTCTGCAAGGTTAAGAAGATGGCCGCCTGACACATCACATCGTGCCTTGGGCCAAGCAGATCCCTACCTCGGAAGGACACACCATTGTTCGTAACGTAGTCTGCTCTGCGATTGTAGAGTGATCCATGTTTTGGAAGACCGAATTTTGAGTCAACGATACCAAAGTTCGGAAAGCACACGCATGCCCCACCATGCGACCTAACTTCATTCATTTCTTTGGATTTTCGCCGTGGGTAGAAGATATCAACGTCACGGTATTTCCAGCTAATGATTTTTCCACCAGTTTCTGAAAACACGATGACTTGATTCCGATCTCTGTACTCACGTAGTATTTCTACTTTCAGACCGGTGTTCGTGATCTTACTGTCTTCAGGACGGGTTGAGCTCATGGCAGATTTCCTCAAAAGAACTTTTGAGAATCTAGCATTTTACTCACTTTAGTCAACGTGCGTTCCATGGTCTCATGGCGAGATCGTTTATCTTGTGGATGCAAAAATCTCGTGTTAGGATAGTGCCATCATGGCGAAAAGCTTAAACATTGAGGAGACGGTTGCGGACGAGGCGCTTGAGGTCGCTGGTATCGAATCCCGCGTCTATGAACTCGGCTTCCACCTTGATCCGGAACTTCCTATTGAGGAGATGAAGAAGGCTTATGAGGCGGTGCGCGAGCTTCTTGAGGGGAAGGGTACTCTTGTCGCTGAGGGACAACCAGAGAAAATTAAGCTTGCCTATACCATATCCCGTCAAGAAACCACGGGTCGGCGCGACTTTGACTCGGCCTACTTTGCCTGGATTGTGTATGAGGCTTCCGCATCAGGTCATGCGGAAATTCTTACCGCAGTTTCCACTAATAAGCGTATTATCCGTTTTATTGACCTATTAACAACAAAGGATGCGGCGCGTCATGCGCTTGAAATGCGGGAGCTTTCCGCGAAGTTGCCGAAGCGTACCGAAGATACCGAGACATCAACGGTAGGCGCTGAACTTGACGCGGCACTTGAAAATCTCGTGATATAAATATGTATCTCAACAAAGTATTTCTCTACGGCAACCTCACCCGCGATCCGGAGTTGAAAGCGTTACCTTCCGGACAACAACTTGCTTCTTTTGGTCTCGCAACAAATCGTACTTATAAAGACAAAAATGGACAGAAACAAGAAGCGACCGAATTCCACAAT
>DAICZX010000049.1 GCA_027310925.1 Candidatus Parcubacteria bacterium | reverse complement strand
AAACATTGACGGGAGCGCCAACGAGCACCGAGAACATATCGACAACCGGACTCTCCTCAAGCACGATCGGGTTCCTGCACATGGGCGATACGGGAGACAACGTCAAACTTCTTCAGACGATACTCGCGGCGGATCCGAGCGTTTACCCTGAAGGAGTTATTTCCGGGTTCTTCGGATCGCTAACCAAGAAAGCGCTCGAACGTTATCAGCGAAAGCACGGCCTTGCGCAGGTCGGCTTCATCGGTCCGATGACGCTACGAGATCTCAATAGCGACTTGGATGAAAACCCAATAGCGACCGAAAACAGCGACCAGAACGCCTCATCGACGGAGAATGTCGGCGAAGGAGCGCACATCTTCTGCGCCATTGTGCCGCCTGGACACCTTATCGCTCCAGGATGGCTGCGCCATCACGGCGAGGATCGGCCCTTGGTACCGACGTGCCAGACGCTTCCGCCCGGCATCGCCGCACAGCTTGGCGGCACAACGACTACCCCGCCGACTTCAAGCACGACCGCTCCGGTCATTTCAGATATCTCCGTGAGCAACATTACGTCCTCCACCGCGACCATAGGCTGGGCAACCGACGAAAATTCGACGAGCGAGGTTGATTACGGAACGACCACGTCATACGGCTCCACTACCGCTGACACGGCACTAACGACAAATCACAGCGCGGCACTCTCCGGCCTCTCGGCGTCGACGCTCTACCACTTCCGCATCACCTCGACAGATGCGTCGGGCAACGTTGCGACCTCAAGCGACCAGACCTTCACGACGCTCGCCGCTCCTGACACGACACCGCCGGTTATCTCTGCGGTTTCAGTCGGATCAATCGCTTCAACCTCCGCGAGCGTCTCCTGGACGACGGACGAGCCGGCGACAAGCGAGGTTTATTTCGCCACCTCGACGCCGCTTGACCTTGCGACCGCGATGACGATCACGGGAAGCGGACTCGTGACAGCGCACTCCCTGATGCTCTCCCCGCTTACCGCGAGCACGACGTATAACTACGTCATCGAGTCGGCGGACGCTTCGAACAACACTGCCACGACGAGCCAGGCTTCTTTCACAACTCTCTCGTTATAGCGACAGCGTGGTGTTGCAAAACAAACCGCCAATTGGGCGGTTTGTTTATGCATAAGGGAGAGCAGTATGGGTCCTTTCACCCTTGATTTTTATACACTGGTGTCAACCATTCGGCAGTTAATCCGCACAAACCTTACTCGCAGGGTGGTTTCGGTTGACACGAAATATAGTAATAAACTTCCGCGATAACGATCAACGCCACCTCCGTCAGACGGGAGATATGCGAGATCCTGTTTGTAGGTTTAATTTTATGAAAACGGCACACTTTGTTTTGCAACGTGCAATCTGGTAGGCTTGTGGAGGATCAGGGTAGCCAGGAAGAAGCTGTAATCATTTGCTTCGATCCGCGTTTGTAGTAGATGTAGACTCTAAATCACGTAGGAGTAAAAATCTGTCATAGTAAGCCCAGATGTTTGGGTATTGTGGCAGGTAGGGGGTCTTACCAGCCTCCCCATAGTGCAATCTTTTGCGCTATGACCCGGGCAGAGGTCGTGACTCTTGCAGCGATTCCGCAGCAGGACCGGCCATTGGAAAAGACGTGCCGCCACGCCCGTCGGTCGTCTGGTAGTCGCAGTTACCCGGCGAATGATTTTCTTCCTGGCAGCACTAGACGGAGTCCTTTTCAACCCAAACCCTTATCGTTTTGGAGAGCCATCATGCGAGAAACACACTCCGCGGCTCTTCAAGAGCCGCATGTGGAAAATGAGTTAACAGATCTGCTGCGAACCGTAACTGCAGGCAATGGATACCCACGGATAGATTTCCATTGGAAAGAAATGGGGGATAAGCGTCGACTAATTGGTTGCCCCAATAAGTCGATGCGGAAGCTTCACAAGCTCTTTGGTCAGTGGCTACGGGTGGGAATACATGCAATGGGAGAGAGGAATAATTATACGCTGCGCCGACTTCCCTCTTCCGCTGCGTTCGTAAAAGGCTCAAATAATCTCAAGAATGCACAGGAACACTCGCAGGGAAAGTTCTTTTACATCACTGACATCCGGAACGCATACCCTAGCATTGATCTTGGGAGATTGGCCGCACTCATCGTATATGTAAGAAAATACGATGCGTACCGGCTCGACTTCTCACTGTCTATGCTCGGAGAAAGCGCTTTGTTCCTAGGTGAGCTGAGGAATGATCCGCAATTCCCGTCGGTACATACTTTCCTTGCGTCGTTTTGCTCTGGAATGTATGGCCGGGGTCTTGCCGTCGGCGGTCCATTGTCACCGTTCCTCTTTAATCTCTACTGCGAAGTGTTCATGGATGCGCCGTTGCGCAGACTTTGCAAGAAATACGGTATCACCTACACACGGTATGCCGATGATTGTGTTTTCTCAAGAGACAAACCAATCATCACGGATATCCGTAGAGAGTTGCGGCGACACATCACCCGTGCAGGAGTCGGAGTAAATCATAGGAAGTCGTACGTCCTTTCTCGCGAAATGGGGAGAGTGTCTGTCACGAAGATGGGTTTACGAGATCCTTCGATAACTGAGGAGAAATCCAAGCGGGCGACACTCGTATTCCCCCAAAAGAAAAGAAGACGTTTACACGGGATGATCGGAGGTTATCTCGCCTGGCAAATGGACTGGCCGAAAAAAGTAAGCGGGCTCGTCGCTGAGTTCATCTATTACTATAAGAATGTTGAAGAGCCGACGGCGACCGATCGCAAGACCTTTGCACTTTGTAAGAAGTTTGAGACCGCTTGGTCGAAGTATCGTTGAATCGCTAGCAATACAACTGATTGCTAGCGATTTTGTTTTCTCTATACCTTCTTGGGTACTCGGAGGAGCAGATCGTTTTGAACCGCTTCGGGGATCTGATCTAGAGAGTAAACCCCGCATCCTCAATCGCTGTAACAGGGATTGGCAGCCGATGCGTAACATGCCACCTTATTCATGCCGAAAAGACGTGTGACGGTCCGGTAGAAAACAGCCACGATCCTGGCGAAGACGTTCCTCAGTCTATCAGGAGAGGACAGAGGTCCCGAACACCGAACGATGTTCCGGTTTAAGGGAATTGAAAGACATCCCCCGAGCTTGCTGAATGGCGGCTCGGGGTTTTATTTTTGTCAGACCTCAATATCCTTCTGGTGGCCGAGCCTTTACGTCTGCGGAAGGCTGCTCCACATATCCTGGAACATCTTTTTTGATCGGCGAATATCAGGTCTATTTGCTGCTGCATAGCGTGTATCTGTTTCTCGGCACCCGTCTCCTGTTTCTGCATCTGTTGAATATCGGCTTGCGTAAGAGGAGTCGTCGATGATTCTGTTACTGGAACCATACCGTTATACGTCTCCACCACGCTCGTCTTTACGCCATATGGCGCTGGAATGACTTGTGTAGTTGAGCTGCCATTAACAGTCGTCACCACCGTAACCGCATTTGGAGTTGAAGAAGAGATGTATGACTCGACGGAAACCGTATGCGCCGTCGGGTGCGCTAAACACGCGAGACCCAAAAACCCACACCAGAAAAGTGCCCGTACAATAGATGAAAGGATTGTCATACGCTTTTTCTACATACCTCTGTGGCTTTTTTCGCGTAATCGCCGCCCCTTTAGGCTACAGTCAGCAATGCGCTACCCTCCCCTTTACGATATAAGCGTTCATTCTCTCCGACGGGAAGCAGGTCTCTATTTTTGCCTTCGGCCACTACGAACCGGTTATACAGTCGTACCATATAAGTTACTGCTTACAAAGCAGCAAGCTGAAGAATGAAACCGGAGCCTAAAAGGATAATTCCCACTGCATCAATACGTCTATTTTTAATATCTCCATATTGGGTGTACTCGCCGGTGCTCTTACTCATGCTTACAATAAAACTATCCCCGATCTGCTGTGGCAAAAATATGGGAATGATCATGATAAGTGTCCCGATAAGATTTAACACCAAACCACAAGTCGTGAGCTTCTTTTTGTGATCCATGGAGACCTTGCGTTAAGCAATGTGGGATGCGTCGAAAAGATTCGGAACAGGTGATGTGTCTTAGAAGTCTTTTTTTGGCACAAGATTCCTTTGGCCAAGATCCCACTTAAAACCATCCGGGGCTAACTTACCGAAACGACTAAAGTCCTCATATTTTAGAGCTTGAACTTTAGCCAGTTCATTAACAGCTTCTTGGCCGACTGACACTGCAAAAGCATCCCGTATAGCAAGCATTTTTCTTGCGGCAAAAATATGTTTTTTTCTCCATGAGTCCGATTCCACATTATCTTTCGTCTCATTGCTGTGGTTGCTGTGGGATTCTAACGAGAGCCAGTTATATTCGCTACTGTCTCCAACCACCTCCATATAATCCAACCAGTCGTTGCGCAATTTCTGCGTCATCTCATCGTTATAGCGGTTCTCGGCTGAAAGCTTGTTAAACCAGACGTTCATCAAATTCCAATATATGTAAACTTCTTGTCCAGAGATTGCACCAGGAAATTCTGTTTCATTCTGAAGTTTCTCTTCAAATTCCATTTGCGCTTTTAAAACGGCGTCTTCAGTAATTGGCATTGTTCTATGTTCCATAAGTGTGTGGAATTATGGCACGAATAATCTAACTTCTGCAAATTATCGCGAGGGCGCAGAGATTCGAACTGAAAATACGTTGCAAAATATAGGGTTTCGGCATACTACCGATAAAAAGTACTGTTGGCGGAGGCGGAGAGATTCGAACTCTCGAGACCCTTTCGAGCCTGCCGCCTTTCCAAGGCGGTGCACTAGACCGCTATGCGACGCCTCCAGTATCTCGCACCGCTCTGCAACCAGGAAACTCTACCAAAATTTAGACTGTTGTGCACGCAATTATTAAAATCGGGCTTACCACGCGGCAAGCCCGATTGATGTTAGGTGTAATCTGCTACCCGTCTCCGTTGACGGATCTTTACCTTCGTCTTCCGTGCAAATTTTCTTCCGTTATTGATGGTATTAACAAATGTTGCAAGATAGCTCCGTGATTGCTGTCTTGGTAAGACCTTCCCCTTCTTGTGCCCCAGTCACCGACACTGTTTGGAGTATTGCCGTTGCGGATATGTTGATCGACGTATGCACGCTGCGAAAAGGCTAATCCCAATATCTGTACATTTGCCATCGCTATTCTCCTATCCTAGTATTCGTTATGATTCCTACGGCTCAAATGAACGGCCGAGTAAGAAAATACTACGGACAACCCCTTCGTGTCCAGCGGTTTATTCACTCCTGCGGGCTGAGGAGGGCTTTGATGCGGTCTGGGATCGGCGGGTGCGTCGAGAAGAGCCGCTCGATCCAGCCGGAACTGCCGCCCGACTTCGCTCCAAAAGGATCGCCGATGAAGAGGTGTGCTGTCGCGAGATTCGCGTTCTTCATCGGCATAGTGTAAGCGCCGATCTTTCCGAGCGCAGAAGCGAGACCTTCTGGATACCGCGTGAGAAGAGCGCCCGAAGCGTCGGCGAGATACTCGCGCCGGCGCGAAATGGAAAGTTCGATAAGCTTCGCGGCCAGAGGCGCGAGCGCGATCCCAACGACTGCGAGAATCATCAAGAGCGCACCGCCTCCGCCGCGATCGTCGC
>DAICZX010000055.1 GCA_027310925.1 Candidatus Parcubacteria bacterium | reverse complement strand
TGGTGGCACCTGGAGCGTAGGGCCAGGCATTAGCGGCTTGCGCCATAAACGGTGTTATGAGAAAGAGAGTGCTTGCGATTGTGAGGAGTAGCTGAACGGGATATTTACGAGGGTTCATATATAACGCAAACGATAGCATGCTCGATAGTGGGCGCTGGCACTTATCCACATAGCGTTGAACATGCGCTGAATTGAGCATTCAGGCAGTGTCAACCGATATATACAGACAAGCACTCATGTTAGGCTATACCTATGCAGAAGGATAGATTGAAAGACTCTTTGCTTATTTTTCTCTTAATAGGAGCTTCCCTGCTGCTCTTTTTAGTCTTCGAGCCGTTTTTCTCCATCCTCGCACTTGCCGCTGTCTTCGCGATCCTTCTCCACCGACCGTATGAGCGTTTAACGAAGGTTCTATTCGGAAATAGAAACATTGCCGCTGTAATGGCAGTTATCCTGATGTTAATATTTTTTATTGCACCTGTTTTTTTCCTGGGTACGCAGATCTACCAAGAAGCACAGAGTATCTTTGGAGGAATTCATGAAAATGGGTCTCAGTATCTACAAAGCATCCAGACAATAATTGTGAGTCCTATGCATCAGGTATTTCCAGGATTCAGCTTTGATATAAATTCATATATCGGAAATATACTGGTTGTTATTTCAAATGATCTCGGATCACTCGTGTACCAAACACTCTACGTCATATTTGAAACATTCCTGATGCTAATTGCACTTTTTTTCTTCTTACGTGATGGACAAAATCTGATCACTTCATTCATTGAGGCAAGCCCCTTGGGGAAAGAAACAACTCGTGGAATTTTTGAAAAGATGTATCAGACAGTCACGTCAGTAATACAAGGAACACTCGTAAATGCGCTCATTCGCTGGCTCGGCATATGGGTAACGTTCTCTGTATTTAATATACCCAACGCGATTTTGTGGAGCAGTATTGGTGGCATCGTAGGGGCAATTCCTGGTCTCGGCACCCCTTTTGCTTTCATACCCGCAATCGTATATCTCTATCTTAAAGGTAACCTACTCTCTGCGATTGGACTCGCGCTTTCTGGCGTTATAATTGTGGTAGTTGTCGACAACGTTCTTACCTCGTACTTTTTTGGGAAAGGACTTTTGATATCACCACTTTTTATTCTTTTTTCCCTTATTGGAGGGATCATACTTTTTGGCCCGCTCGGATTTATCCTTGGACCGCTCATACTTTCGATATTCCTTTCAGTTATTCATGTATATGAACCTGAAAAACTTAAGACTAGTTGATCTGAGAACCAAACATTACTAGACCATCGATTAATACCGTCATGACTGACATTTCGGTACATGTGAATGCGATTATCGTAAAAATTCGATTGATGTATATGAAAAACACGGAGACTTTTCGGTCTCCGCGTTCTTACTTCTTGCTACTACTTTCAGAAATCGGTCTTGATCCCGATTCCCATGTTGTTCTGGATTGCGTCTAACTCTATCACTGTAACGCCCCCAGCCAGAACTTACGCCACTTACTTGGTAGCACCACCGACACACCGATGGTGCCCAAAATAGCGGCTGCAAAGTATCCGTTGACTTTGCCACCGCTTGGGTGAACGCCCATGAGTCCATTCGTCTCATGGGCTCCACTAATGGGTCATAGGATCCTCGTCGCCTGCATTAGCACTACTATGTGCGGGTACCGGGAATCGAACCCGGGTCTCAACCTTGGGAAGGTCGCATTCTGCCACTAAACCATACCCGCTTCTTAAAACCAGCCAAGTATTTCCTGCCACCAGGACGGCGTTGTTGTCGGAGTTGTCGTCACGGGTGGTACTACCACGATAACCTCTTCTCCCGGTCTCGCAACCCCGAAAGCTGTTCGAATGGCCGCGTCCTGTCCACGTTTTGTGGCAAGCGCGGCGAGATTTTCTTTAAGAGTCACCTTGCGCTCCTCAAGGGTCTGGTACTGTTGCTTCACATCATGCGCCTCTTGTACGGCCACCTCTGCCTTCATTGAAAGGCCCCAGATGAGCGACAGGAGCCAGAGGATGGCGATTAAGAGAATCCCTATGAGAACTCCTTCTCGCCACTGTTTTGCGCGCATATAACCAGTATAACAATAATCCTTATCTGTTCTTAAACAGTTTATTTTTCGGCAGAAGACTGCACCATTTTCATAAAGACCTCTTCAGGAATGTTCACCTTCCCTCGCCCACGCTCAAGGAGTTTCTTTTTCCCCCGCTTTTGTTTATCGAGAAGTTTATTCTTGCGAGAAACATCCCCGCCGTAAAGCTACCCGGTGACATCCTTACGCATTGCGGAAAGCGTTCGCGACGCAATGATGCGCCCCTGTGCAC
>DAICZX010000051.1 GCA_027310925.1 Candidatus Parcubacteria bacterium | reverse complement strand
AATAAGAATTCGATAATAATAGCTACAGGGGCCGTTACATTTACACTTGGTATTATGGGGCGAGTGGCAGCGGGCGCAGCAGGTCCCGCAGCAGTAAACCTGGGAACGGCGGGTAATTTTGTAATTTTGTCAAAAGCGGGAATCTCAACTATCGGGTCCACTTCTATTCTTGGGAATCTTGGAGTCAGTCCGGCGACCGCAACTCACATAACTGGATTTGCGTTAACGCTTCCTGCAGCGAGCGCATTTTCTACCTCGGCTTTGGTAACTGGGAAAGTGTACGCGCCGGACTATGCAAACCCAACCCCTGCAAACCTGACTACGGCAGTACTCGACATGCAGGCTGCATATACAGATGCTGCAGGAAGAGCGCCTACAGTTACTGAGTTGGGTGCTGGAAATATCGGAGGGCTGACACTCGCTCCCGGTGTCTATAAGTGGGGTACCGGTGTGACCATACCAACGGATGTCACGCTCTCGGGTGGTGCGAATGATGTCTGGATTTTCCAGATAGCGAAGAATCTTATCGTGAGTTCCGGTACACGCATTGTCTTGAGCGGCGGGGCGCAGGCGGCGAACATCTTCTGGCAAGTAGCTGGTCAGACGACCATCGGTACAACGGCTGTATTTAATGGAAATATCTTGGATCAGACAGCGATTGTGCTGAATACCGGCGCGAAATTGAACGGCAGAGCGCTAGCACAAACCGCGGTTACATTAGATTCGAATACGGTGACTATCCCTTCCTCTCCTTCTTCCACGACCGCTGCTACAGGCATTTCTTCGACCAACGCGACTCTCAACGGCACGAACGGACCCGTTGACGCCATCGGGCATTCATTCTGGGTTTCTACCAGTACCTTCAGCACCGCGAGCGCGACACTTCCAACCGGTGTCTACTCAACGCCCGACTTCGGAGCTATCGCCTCGAGCACGACGTTCTCCTCAGCTCTTTCGTCAGCCACCGGTCTTCCTGCAGTGACGCCAAGTACAACGTATTACTTCGCGGCATGGACTGACGTTAGCGGTACCTGGTACCCCGGTGCAGTGCTGCAGTTCACGACTGCCGCAAATGTAGAAACACCAGCGGTGCCAGTCGTCTCCTCGATATCTCCAACCAGCGGTACAACCGCAGGAAGTGACGTAGTGACTATCACGGGTACTGGCTTTACGGGCGCTACGACTGTTGACTTCGGAATCATTCCGGCGACGGACGTCACTATCATCAATAACACGTCGCTTACCGCAGTATCTCCGGCTATCACTACCGCTGGGATGGTTCCTGTAACCGTCACAACGCCTGGTGGTACGAGCGCTACCAGCTCGGTGGCTCAGTTCACCTATACCGTATCGAGTGGAAGTATTAGCGGAACCGTTGGGCAAGGCATTCTCGCGGTTACTTCTATCACTCCAATACAAACCGCCGCAACGGCAGACGGTACGTATGCAAATGGATGGAGTTATCTCTTCAACATCACCGTTCCGACGAATGAGCCGAATCTCTCTATGAAATTCGCGGACTGGTTCAACTCAGTTGCCTCGAGCACGATTCCTGTTGCGGGCAATATGGAGATCTCATCCGCACAGGCAGCAAGCACAACCCCCGTTGTGATTACTGCGGCTAATGATTACTCATCTCCTGCTCTTGATATGGTTGGGAATCTCTCGACGAATACTCCAGGAATGCACGTTCAGGTTCTTGTGCAAGTAGCAGTACCAATTGGCACGGTCAGTGGTTCATACACCACGATGTACGGTGTTCAGACGCTACCATAACTCGCATCAGCAGGGGGCCCCGGGTTGGAAAAATGTCATGTGTTAGCCACTTTTCGAAACTGAAAGCAAGGGTGGCGACAAAATTGGATGTTCTCGACAAAGTCCTGCTTTGGCAGGGCTTTCCGTTAATCCAAATTGCGTTCGAACATCCTCTATCCTGTGGAGCTGGAGCGACACATTATTTCAACGATACTGACACTATGCGCGACGCTTTTTAAGCTTTCTGACACAACACTTCAAGCGGAGTTTGATAATTAATACCCATGTGCAATCGTTCGCCGTTATAGAACGGCAAATACACCTTGTGTGCGGCCCTAAAGTCTGGAATGGTGTGGACGGCTTCGTCCAAGCATTCTTCTTCAAGTGTCCGGTTGAACCTCTCGACATGTGCATTGTCGTTTGATTGGCGGACTCTCGAATGTCGGTGGCCTATTTCATACGCAACAAGCGATGTGTGAAGCGCATCGAGAACTACGACCCATGATCGGACTGAATGACCTCGAATTTAAACGAGGCGGTCTTCTGTGCTCTCCGGACAAATCGAGCACTGGCTTCTGCTCCGATGATCTCTATCACTTCTGCATATGCCCAGCGCCTGAAGGGATCGATGAACGTGTACACATACAGACGAGAGCCGTTGGGAAGGAGGAAATGCACGGTATCGACCTGAACGAGCGCGCCAGGCCTCGCTGCTTCCGGTCTTGAGATCGCATCGTTCGGTCGTTTCCACGGACTCCTTTTCTTGAGGTGACTAGTGTGCGAGAGCACTCTCTGCACTGACGAAAGAGAAACATTAATTACAGTCTCGTTTCAACATCTCGTGTATCACCTGGCCGCAACGGCAGTACTCGACACGCTTCTTGATGATGGCGTCTGTCGTTTTTGCTGGAAGAGCTTTGGGACTCTTCTTCGGCTGCGATGAACGCGTTGGTATGGGAATCCAGCCAGTGCCCCACGGGCTCTTGCACCACCGAGAGATGGTGCTTGCGGCGACACCGACATGCCGAGCGACTTTCCTAATAGTCCACTTTCGATGCTTCACGAGCCGGACGGCTTTCATGCGGACCTTCGGGAGATGCGGGTTCTTCGTACATGCCATGTTCGCAATCTTAATGGATACGTGTTGCGAAGGTATTGAAACATTACGCTTACTTACTTGCAATTGAGTGATTTTTGTGATGAAATAGAATACCTATGGCACGGATCACACGACCACCAGTCATTGCGGTAATGGGTCACATAGATCATGGGAAATCTTCCCTTCTGGACCACATCCGAGAAACTAATGTTGTTGCGGGCGAAGCGGGTGGTATCACGCAGCATGTCGCTGCATATATTGCTCTTCACAATGGTCGTCCCGTCACCTTCCTTGATACGCCAGGACACGAGGCCTTTAAAGCGTTGCGGACGCGCGGCGCAAAAGCTGCGGATATCGCTATTCTCGTTGTCGCAGCAGATGAGGGAGTCATGCCGCAAACATTGGATGCGCTTACGGCGATTACAGAAGCAGGTATCCCTTATATTGTCGCCATAACGAAGATTGATAAGAATAACGCCGACGTCGACCGTACCAAAAACTCACTTATTGAACACGGCATATTTATCGAGGGTATGGGTGGTGACATCGCGTATACGCCTGTTTCTTCAAAAACTAGTGAGGGAATATCGGAACTTCTTGACCTCGTTCTCCTTTCGGCAGATCTGGTGGAAATAACCACCGACCCCCAAGCAAGCGCAACAGGCTTCGTGCTCGAATCCACACAAGACCCAAAACGGGGTTCCTCAGCAACGCTCATCATAAAGGATGGTACCCTCACTCTTGGCGGCTTCGTCGTCGCAGGTGACGCATATGCCCCTATACGTTTCATCGAAGATTTCCGCGGCACACGCATTGATCACGCAGGTCCATCAGAACCAGTGCGAATTTCAGGGTTCAACAAACTCCCTGTGGCTGGATCGCTTTTTAGTATAACCGGGAGCAAAAAAAATGCGGAGACCCTTGCGAGAGCTTATGTAAAATCATCCTCCGCCTCACCTACGCGAAGCATCGCGGCTGAGGGTATGACGGAACTCCCACTTATCGTAAAGGCAGATGTTGCTGGTTCCATCGATGCTATTATTCACGAACTGGAGAATATTACCCACGAGCACGCGGCCATCCGTGTCGTTTCTTCTGGAGTTGGTAGTATCTCAGAAACAGATGTTAAGACCGCACATGCCTCGGATGGTATCATCATCGCCTTTAATGTTTCGACCGATGCCATCGCAAACGAACTCGCTCTACGCGACGATATCACCATCCTGCCCTTCTCCATCATTTATGAACTCTCAACGAAGATCAGGGAGCTACTTAAGGCACGTGCACCTCATTTTGAAATCGAGAAAGAGCTTGGACGCGCCCTGGTGCTGAAAGCCTTTTCCTCGGGAGCGAAAAAACAAGTTCTCGGTGCTCGCCACATTTCTGGCATTCTCACTGTTGGCGATCGCGTGAAGATATTACGCCACGATACTGAGATCGCTCGAGGCCGTGTCGCAAACCTCCAACAGGCACGTTCGGACGTGCGGGAGATAAAAACTGAAGGAGACTTCGGCACCGAGATCGAAGCACGCGAAAACGCGACGTATGGCGATGAGCTTGTCGCCTTTGTCATTGACGAGGTATGAGTACCGATGTTCGTAGCCGAAACCCACGGCGTAGTCGCGCTAGCGAGATTGTCGCGCGCGAGGCCGCACGATTCATCGCGCGCGAGGCTGGTACCGAATCGCTCATTACGGTCATCCATGCGCAAAGCACAGCACATGGTGAACGTATTATGGTCTTCGTAAGTGTCTTCCCCGTGGGGAAAGCACCGGCGGCACTCGCATTCCTCGAACGACAACGCACAGCGTTTTCGAACCATTTAAAGAACCATTCACGCCTCTCTCTTCCACGCATCGACTTTCTTCTTGAGAATGGTGAACATTTGGGTGTGATATGACTATCAAGAGATACTATGAATCCTCTATAAAAATGCGATATATTTATCTAATATCTCAAGGGACGAGATTCCCTCTGTTGGGAAATCACATGTCTTGAGTGAATGGCCCGGTGGCGAAGAAGCAACGCGACGGTCTGCAAAACCGTTATGCGAGGGTGCGAATCCCTCCCGGGCCTCCCGAATGTTCACCGTTCTCTAGGAGAAAATCAATGCGCGGAAGTGAGAGGCGCGAATGGCTCTTTAGATAATCAGAAAATGCTTGCCGTTGTCGCTCAAGAAATGCGAGCGCCGCCGGTGCCTTTTTCACGGGGAAGATACTCACGAACACCATAATG